>CAZTOF010000371.1:0-3675 GCA_964615515.1 uncultured Gemmatimonadaceae bacterium | reverse complement strand
GCTCCCCGGGCTTCTCCCACTCGCTCGCATCGTCAGCTTCGCTCGTAACCCCTCTCTAACCCTTGAGAGGCGAGAAAAGAAACCACATCATACACCATCAACCCCAACAACTAACCGTCCGCGAAAGCGGGGCAACCCCAGCTGGAGGATTCTATAGGTGTCGTTCGAGGAGCTCATCACCGGATCGTGCACCGATACGTTTACCCCCGTTATCGGGAGCAGGTCATAGGTGTCATGAAGGCGGTAATCATCCTCCTCATCCTCTTCCATCTCCTCGAAGATGTCGATGATCCCCGAGTCCGGTTCCTCCTCCCACAGGAACGGAACCAGGGTCAGATCGAAGGAAGGCATCTCGTCGATCTCGAACTTGAACCGACCCGACGAAGGCATCCGCTTCGTCGTGAGCAGACCGTCCTCCAGCGTGTTGTCCGGGTCGATCTCGATCACCATCTCGAGTCCCGGCTCAATCTTGCTGCCGTCTATCTCGGCGTTCGAGGACTTCGCGAGCGACCCTTCATCCACTTTCGTCGGAATCGGCCCGTCTTTCGAGGCGATCGTCACCTCATGCGACTTTTCGTCATCGACGTAGAAGGTGGCTACGACCTCCGGAATGTCCTCGGTGTTCGACTTCGTGGCCGTCACGAAGACCCGTAACAGTCCATCCCTGCCCGGGACCAGAGGAACCGGGTACTCACGCTCCTGTACCTGTTGAACCAGGTACGCCGAGACGACCTCGCGATCACAGATGTGTACCCGGCGTTTTGGAATCCCTCTCAGCCAGTCATGAAAAACCTTCGTGTCCGGAGCGCAGATTTTCGTTCCGCCGGTGATGAAGCTCACCAGTGTCTCCACCTCCGTGAACTCCTCGGCGATCGGGCCCGACATCTTCGGATTGTTCGTGACCGTCAGATTCTCCAGACTCTCCAGACCTGAAAGACCAGCCGGAAGAGAGCCGGAAAGATCGTTCGAATGCAGGAAAAGGTCCTTCACACTCCTCAGCCTGCCGAGTCCATCGGGGATCGGGCCGGTCAGGCTGTTGTTCGAGAGGTTTACCTCGGATGCTCCTCTCATTCTCCCCAGTTCACCCGGAATCGGGCCGGACAACCGGTTGTTCTGGAGCCAGAGGTAGTCGACCCTCCACATGTTCCCCAACTCGGGCGGGATCGGTCCCGTCAGATCGTTGTCGCTGAGCACAAGACCGCCCCACATGTCCCTTATGTTTCCCAGTTCGGGTGGGATGGATCCCGTCAGATTGTTATGGTCCATGTAGAGAGCGTCGAGTTCAGTCAGATTCCCGAGTTCCGGCGGAATCGAGCCCGTCAGGCCGTTGTCCCAGAGGCCCAGATACCTGAGGTACTGAAGATCTCCCAGTTCGGGCGGAATTGGGCCGGTCAGTTCGTTGACTGCGAGATTAACGCTCGTCAGGTCGCCAAGATCCCCCAGTTGCGGCGGGATCGAGCCCACCAGCCCATTCGAATTCAAGCTGAGACCGGTGATTCTTCCCTGTTCATCCGTCCCTACGCCATGCCACGCGTCGAGTGGCTCGTCCGTCCTCCAGTTGGTGTTGTCCGTCCACCGGTCCCCACCCATCGCGCGGTAGAGGGAGTACAGCGCCGTACGCGGAGTCGGCTCGACCAGGACCGTGATGGACGCCGTCGCCCTTCCCACCGATGCCTCTATGGTCGCCGTCCCGCTCTCCAGGCTCGTGACCAGGCCTTCCTTGCCGACCTGTGCCACGAGGCTGTCACCGCTTGACCATTCGACCGTGACGCCCGGTACGGTCCTGCCATGCGAACCCTCCACGGTGGCGGTCAGCTGGACGGCTTCCCCGGCATCCTCGAAGATCACGACCGGTGGTGAGATCGTGATCACCGGGCCCGGTTCCACCGGGTCGGCGCACCCACCGCCGAGTGCCAGGACGGCCAGGGTCATCCTGGGAGCCCGCGGACTCCCATGGAGAAGATTGCGCGATTCCGTTCGATCGGCCGGTCCCATGACTACCCTTCCTTCCAACGTGACAACAGGCGCTCCCAGCCACGATAGGCTCCGCGCTCCGGCATCGTCAAGCACCCTTGGCTCCGTCCGCCCAGCCCAACCCCTCCCGCATCTCTCCCGCGAAGCTGCGGAGCCCGCGGCGGGCGAGCGACCGCAGGAAGAGCCCGGCGAGAAGAACCAGGCCGGCTTGCTGCAGCAGGGACGGTGGTTCTTCGGTGAGGGCCTCCAGCGACGGCACGGGCAGGACCCCGAAGGCGGCGTTGATCGCCACGCCCGCCGCCACGGCAACGCTCACCATGACTCCGGCAAAGGCGATGGCGGCCCGTTTCCCGTGGAGGCTGCTCACCAGGCCAAGGGTGGAGATGTTGGTGGCGGGTCCCGTGATGAGGAACGCGATCCCCGCCCCGGGGGACAGCCCGGTCGCGAGGAACGCGGCGACCAGGGGGGTGGCCGAGGAGGCGCAGACATAGGTGGGGAAGCCCAGTACGGTGAAGAGGAGGACATCGGTCACCGGCGGCAGGCTGCCGAGCCAGCCGCTCTCCAGGAACGGGGTGACCAGGGCCGCGACGCCCAGGCCGAGGATGATCCAGGGGGCGGTGTGGTCGACCACCTCGCCGGTACCGGTGCGCAGCGCTCCCCGGAGTCGGTGCAGTGTGCCCGGCCCCAGCGCCGTGGAGCTGCCGGGTTCCTCCGCACGCTTCTCCGCCTTCAGCCTCCCGCCCACCCACCACCCCACGAGCAGCGCGACCAGCGCCGCCGTGACCAGGCGCAGCACCGTGACCTGGGGTCCCAGCAGCGGGATGGAGAGCAGCACCGCGTCGATCCCGAGTTCCGGGGTGGCCACCAGGAAGGCCATCGCCGCCGCCGGGGGGGCGCCCCTTCGGATCAGGCTCCGGTAGAGCGGCACGACTCCGCAGGAGCAGACCGGGAAGGGGAGGCCGATCGCCATGCCCCGGCCGGCCTGCGAGAGGCCGCCTCCCCGTTCCATCCAGCGAATGGACCGCTGGGGCAGGAAGGCGCTCAGGAGGCCCGCGCAGAGGTACGCGAGCAGGAGGGCGGGGGCGCTCTCGGCGGTGAGCACGTAGAGGCGTGACAGGAAGCCGGCGGGGCCGTGGGGGCCGGTGTCCCCCGCCGCGATGAAGACCACCAGCAGGAGTGCCAGGGCCAGGATCGCCCCCCATCCCTCGCGGCGGCCGTCGCCCGCGGCCGGGACCGGTCCGTGCTGGTGCACGGCGACGTGCGCGAGCGATCCCCCGACGGCGGCCTGATAGAGGGCGAGGACTCCCGAACCGGGTGCGGCCGCGACGATGGCGGTCCCGAAGACGTAGCCGCCCACCGTGGAGATGGTGAGCAGCGCGAGGGCGGCGACGCCCGCCCGCCGGTCGATCTCCCTCGCCACGAGCCACCACACCACGACGCCCACCGGCAGCCGGTGCAGCACGGCCGCAAGGGGGAGCGACGCCGGCGCCCCGGGTGGGAGCGTCGCCAGCACCGCACCGTCCAGTCCCGAGTGGATCACGAACCCGGAGAGGCCGGCCAGCAGGGCCCAGCGGTGCGCGTGTTCGCCCGTCCCGCGCGCGGTTCTCTCGGCCAGGACGGGGAGCGCGAACCCCACGATCAAGGCGACCAGTATGTCCCATCGCCCCTCCCCCACCGCCGAAGGCACGAACTCCAGGAAGA
>CAZTOF010000370.1:0-7594 GCA_964615515.1 uncultured Gemmatimonadaceae bacterium | reverse complement strand
CGCCGACGATTACGCCACCATGCTTGGCAGCGGGATGTTGCTGGAAGAGGATGAGCCGTTTGACGCGCTCATGGATCGATGCGCGATGATTGAGGCGAGAGCCAACGCATCCCCGGCAGTGGAGAACTGACCCGGCGGAGCGGCGGGCGCCCGTCTCGGCCCAAACCCCCTCGCGGACGCCGAATCGCCCTCGTTCGTCAGTCCCCGCCTCGTACGACGGATCGACCTTCGTGGTCAGGACGGCTTTCGCCATGGCCGATGCCTTCCCTCGATGGGTCGGAGGCGGGGTGAGATCGCGTGGCAGCGGATTCGCGGGGAAGCTACCAGGTGGGGCGGGCGGTCTCAAGCGATAGGTGCTGGCCTGTCGCGCACTCAGACCATGTCAACCGCAGTTCACATTCTGGAAACCGGAGTTGACATTTCACCCGATCACCTCCGACAACCGCTGGCGAGCGCCCTACTACTCACCCCCTCCCGGCAACCCACGCAGAAACATTTGCACCACAGCATACGCCTGCGCTGCCACACGCTCCGCGTCCTCCCCGCTCGCCTCCTGAAACCTGGCCACTGCCACCGGACCGACCGATTCGGCAGACTCGAATGCCACCCGTAGGAACGCCGGCGCACCCGCTACCTCGGCATCCTGGACGTGGGGAAGCAGCTTCTCCCCAATTCCCAGCGGTCCCTCCTTCGCGTGAGCCAGGACATACCACAGGTCGTAGGCGTCCTTGTCGGCTTGGCGATTCTCGAACGTCAGCGCCTTCAGCACCACCGCCTGGGCCGCCATGGCCGCGACCCCGCTTGGCCACAGGGTGGACTTGAGCTCGACGAGGAAACGCCATTCTTCAGAGCCGGAACGGAGCACCCAGACCGCGTCTGGGGTTCGTCCGGGTTCCGAGGAGCCGACGCCACCAGCGACCAGTTCAAACCCTGTCTCCTCGACCAGGACCTGCTCTAGAGATCGACGCCCGAATTCGATGAGCTTGGCTTCCATAGTTCACCACCGTAATTTGACAATCGCCCGGCAACCACATGAGTGCCTGGCGAGACCCCGACCCCTGAGATCATGCGGCAATCTCAATAGAGCGATGGCTTCTTCCCGCACGAAGTGCAATCGGATCGCCCTGGGCGCCTCCCCTTCATCGAAGTGGCAGAGCACGGCGTCCCTGACCATCTCCTTCAGGTCGTCCCAGTCGTCCCCCCGGGTGAAGACGCTGTGGCCGCGCGCTCTGGCCTCGTAACCGCCTTCCGGGGCTTCCGTCACTTCGAAGATGATCTCACGCATTCCGGTAGCTCCCCGTCATTGGGGCGCGCGCCAAGACAACCTTGGTCTCAGACTCGCCGGCGGCGACCAGCTCTGAGATTCGGTCAGCTGTCATGTGCGCCTCCAGTAGCGATTCCCCGGATTTTCAGCTTACGAAGCACCGATTCCGAGTGGAAACCTTGACCCCATGATCCATCCAACTAGACTATAAACTGGTCCATTCAATCCTCCAGCGAGCGACCCGCGATGCGCGAAATCGGTGCTTTCGAAGCCAAGACCCACCTCTCCAGGTTGCTGGACCAGGTCGCGGCGGGAGAAACCGTGCTCATCACCAAGCGCGGCCGCCCGACCGCATTGCTCGTCCCGGCGGACTGGCCTGACCGAACGGCGGCGGAACAAGCCGCGAAGAGCCTGCGCGCGTTGCGAAGCCGGATCCGAGGGGCCACCGTTTCCGAGATCCTGTCGATGCGTGACGAAGGCAGACGGTGACCGCACCCGTCCTGGATTGCTCAGCCGCGGCCGCGTGGGTGCTCGCCGACGACCATTCCGGTCGCGCCGATGCCGCCCTGGACGCGGTCGTCGCCCACGGTGCGGTCGCGCCCGCCTTGCTGTGGTTCGAAATCCGCAACGTGCTGCTCAGGGCGGAGCGTCTCGGCCGAATCGAACCGGGGGATACCGAACTGGCGCTCTCGCTGTTCAAGAATCTGCGTCTCCGGCTGGATCATGCGCCCCGCGGAGAAGAGGTGATGCGCCTTGCCCGGACCTACGGCCTGACCGCCTATGACGCGGGCTACCTGGAACTCGCAATACGCGACCGACGCCCCCTCGCGACCCTGGACGGCAAGCTTGCGCGCACCGCCGAGGCCGCGGGAGTCGAGACGATCGGACCCGAGGGAGTCACCTCCTAGGGGAACGCTTGCTCGCCGCCAAAGCGGTAGGACACTCCGGCAGTGAGCGACCTTGCGATGCCGTGGATCGGCCCCGTCGTTGTGGTCACCACGCCGAATTCTCGCAGGTTGGCGCCGAAGCGGTAGTCCACCGCAGCGCTCAGCCTGCGCGATACGGCCAGACTCACCCCGGCTCCGGTGACGAAGCGCCAGTCGGTGTCGACCCGTGAAGCCGAACAATCCTGCCGGTCGCCGAAAGTCAGGCTTTCCGTCGAGCATCTGACCGGGATACCCCAGGTGGGGCCGGCGGTGAGGCGGACCGTGAGATGGTCGCCGACAGCGTACCGCACCTGTCCAAGCACGGCGAAGTCGATGAAGTCGTGGTTGTGTTGGCGGTCTTCCGCCTGGTGCGTCTCCGTGTCATCGGGGCACGGCGCGTCGAGTCGAACCGGAGCCTGCCGTCGTGCGGCCAGCGTGCCGGGCTCCCTCGGTCGAAGCCCGCAGGTGAGCGGTATGCCTCCCTGCTTGTACCGGAGCCCGAACTCAAGGCCGAGACGGCCGTCTGCGTGCGTGCGTGCGGTAAGCCCGGCCGCCATGCGGGTCTGCGATTGACGACTGGTGATGTCGGGCCAATACGACCCCGCGCTGAACCCAACTTCACCGATCGGCGGTTGCAGAACGGTTCCGAATACGCCCATCAGCACGAGGACGGCGAGCTTTTCCATGATGTGTCTCCTTATGCATGCGTCACACCCCCCACACTACGATCCCCGCGTCTCCCAGCGTGCGCTCCTCCCGGAACACCTTCTCGGCCCATGTTCGTCCCGGGCGCATGTCGAAGACGACCAGGTGGCCGGCGTCGGTCCCGCTCACGTCCATGCCGGCGGCGGTCTGCTCCAGTCCCTGCTCGACCGTGCGCGCATGGGAGCGTCCCTCCTTGACCAACTTGCACTCCACAACGAACCGGCTCTCGTGCTCGTCGCCTTCCGGCTCCGTCCGGATCGACGTACCAGAGCGGTTGCTGCGGCATCTCGTCCTGAAGTACGGACGTCAGCACGCGGGGCAGCACTTCGGCGTAGATCGGATTCGCGACGCGCAACGGCGGGTCCGCCGCCACGAGGCCCAGATCCCGCACATAGTCGCTGTCCGCTTCGGAGTGCGCACCCTCGCCTCCGGCCAGCAACGGCTCGACGACGCGCCGGACCCTCGGCTCGCGCAGCTTGTCGGCGAGCTGGTCGATGTGCGTGTCCCGGCGCAGGATCAGCGCCTCGCGCGCCCCGAACACGTCCCGTTCCGAGATGGGGCGGTCGCGCAGGACCGGACGCTCGCGCCAGAAGCAGAGCTCCCTGGCCAGCGCGTTGACAAACCACGGCTGTCCTCGCGTCTGCGTCCACACCACCTCCAACGCTCCGGGCTCGAAAGCCTGTCCCGTCTCGGCGGTGTGCTGGCCCACCAGGGTCCGGACATCGGCCCGCGTGAAGTCTCCCAGTCGCAGCGACTCGGCCTTGATGTTGAAGGCGCTGCCTCCCGTGATGACCTCCTTCTCGGAGTTCGCCCGGATCCGATAGTCGCGCACGTCGCGCACCCCGCACAGGATGACGCTCTGCGGAAACGCCTTCGGACGGTTGGCGTACCCGGTGCGCAGCTGGCGCAGGACCGACACCACCGAGTCTCCGACCATCGCGTCGATTTCGTCGATCATCAGCACCAGCGGGGGGCCGGCCCTGGCCCACTTCCGAAGTAGGGCCCACAGCGCACTGTGCGGGCGTCGTTCCGCGTCGTACCGGAGGACCTTTTCCGCGAACGCGGGCTCGCCGAACGTGTCCTCGGACTCGCCGGCGATCTGGACGGCGATTGCGCCCATTGCGCGTCCCACGTCCTCGCGGGCCGTCTGCGCCGTCTCGACGTTGATGTAGGCGCACCGGTAGTCGCCCTCCGCACCGCTGTTCAGCAGGTCCCGCAGCGCCAGGAGAGAGGACGTCTTGCCCGACTGCCGGGGCGCGCGCAGCACGAAGTAGCGTTCGTTGCGGATCAGACCGAGCACCTCGTCCAGATCGAACCGTTCCAGCGGCGGCACACAGTAGTGGCGCCCGGGCCTGACCGGGCCGGCCGTGTTGAAGAAGCGGTGCATGGCGGAAACTGGCCGGGTGGGGTGGGAGGGGCAAGAAAGGCCGGCGCGGGACGGATCGTCGTCAAACCACAGTTGACATTCCACTCCTCCCCTCGGCGCACCGGCGAGCATCCTACCCTCTTGTTCCTCGTCGTCTTGCCGGTTCACCCGCCCGGTCCAGGAACTCAATCGGTAGTTTGGCCTGTTGTGCAACGAATAAGGCCTCCCGAAGCCACGGAGGGTCATCGGCTCCGGTCGCTACCTTCCTCTTGCATCCAGTTCACAATTGAAAGACAATGACCGGAAGCGGGTCTGCGGAGTCCGCCTGCACCTGCTATTCGCGGCGGTCCCTACGTACCCGCGGTCATCCGACGACACGCCTTCCCAACCCCGCCCCCATGACCACTCACCTCCCCAACGACCTCATCCCCGGCGGCTCTTCCCCCGTCTTCACCCACGACACCCTCCCGGACGCCCTCCAGGCCGAACACACCCTAGCTCCCGGCCACTGGGCCGTCCTGAACGTGCTCGAGGGAAGCCTCCGTTTCACGAACCTCGAGACCGGGGAAGAGCGGTCGATCGCCGCAGCGGCCCAGGTCACCATCCACCCCGGCCTGCCCCACAAGGTTGCCGTCGAGGGCCCGCTCCGCTGTAGGATCGACTTCTTCCGGGAACCGCCAGCCGATAGCCCAGACAACGAGGACTCGACCATCGGCGACATCATGGATTCATCCCCAGGAATCGGGAAACGCGGGGTGCGCAAGGTCCAGGCCGGGGCGGGTGCGGTAGCCAAGGCCGCCGGGAGAATCCCCCGCGTCGTTCGCAAGGTCGCGGGCAAGGACGAGGGCGGAACGGAGGCACCCCCGCAGGAGGTCATCGTCGAAGGACTCCCGGATGACCTCATGGGGTGCTACCTGAGCGTGCTGGTCTGGCTCGTTCACACCGACGACAAACAGATCGACGAGCGCGAGCTGTGCGAGGTTCAGCTGCTGATGACGCAGCGGCAGTGCAATGCCGACGTGCGAAAAGCCGTTCGCGAGGACCTTGAGAACCCGCACACCCTGGACGCCCGGACACAGGTCGATCACCTGCTGCGACACGGCCCCGAGGCAGGGACCGACACGCAAATGGCCCTGAAGTGCGCACTCATGAGCGACGCAATCCGCGTAGTTCGCGCCACCTCCGACCGCCCCGCGCGCGAGCATTCCGGAATCGGCCGGCTGGCCGACATGCTCGGGCTGGATGACAAGAAGGTCGGGTTTCTCGAAGACGCTTGCGCCCAGGACGAGAAGATCCTGGCCGGAGAACTGTCGGATGCGAAGATCACGAACGCTGCAAAGGAAATGGCAGCGCGGGCAGGAGCCGTCGGCGTGCCGCCCGGCGCCATCTACGTGTGCGGCGGCGTGGCCGGTCTCGGCGCCGCCGGCATAACTTCGGGACTGGCGGCCCTTGGACTGGGTGGCGTGCTCGGTCTGTCGGCCATGGTCAGCGGCATCGGCGTGGTCGTCATCGCAGGCGGGATCACGTACAAGGGAGTGCGATGGGTTCTGGGTGGATCCCAGCGAAACCGGGCGTCTCTGCGGGAGATGATGCTGCAGGAGGTCCTGCGCATTCACCAGGGAGCGATCATCAACCTCGGTGAGGACATGTCGCACTTCGGCAGGCGCATCGCGGACCTGTCCCTTGAGACCGACAGGAATCGCGACGCCATCGACACGCTGTCCCGCGAGGTGATGCTGCTGTCCCAATCGGCGGGAGCACTCACCCAGCTCGGCAGGCGGGCGAACCGCTTCGAGCGCGATCTGTACGGAGCGGCCGGTCAAGCAATTCCATGAACAAAGACACGCGGACCCAGGCTGAGCGAGCGGTTCTCGTTCATCGCTTCCAGCTGGATGCCCTGCACCGCGCCCTGCAATCGCTGGAAGGCCACCTCACCGCCCTGGAATCGGAATCCGCCTGGCAGCGCGACGAACTGTCACGTCTGGCCCGGACGATCGCGGACCTCCGCGCCCAGGCCGACCTGCCGCACCCCGGTGACCAGCCTTCCCCCGACACCCGGCAGCAACCGGACCACGAGGCGCCGCAGCACCACGGTCCTTCCCCTCCCGGGAAGAGCGCCACACCCCGACCATCACCCGACCTGCCCGCCATTCCCCCACCGCCGGATCCGGGCGAGAACTGGGAAGACTACACGCGCAACGTGGACAGATTCATCGCCGACCACGGAATCGACGAGACCCCCGATCCCCTCGCGCAACTTCTGCCCCCGGATCGCGCGGCGACGATCCGCGACCGATTCGCCGCCGACTTCGGCCCCGCCCCGTGCGATCGCTGGGACTACGGCGTCGTCGCGCTGGCGGTCACCGTCGGCGCCCTCACCGACTACCTGCTCGTCGCCACGCCCGGGGGGAAGTTCAAGGGGGAGCCCCAACGAGGCAGCCCGCTGACCGCATGGATGAAGGAACAGTCGAAGAAGCTGGCTCCGATGAAAGGCGCTAACGACATCGAGCGCAACGCGTTCCAACAATGGATCGCCGAACTGACCACCACCGCCGAAAAGTGGGCCAAGGTCCCGTACGACCTGGTCAACCACGACCTCGGACTCGGGCCGAAGGTCCACCGCCTCCCCTCCCTCGGCCACAATCCCCTCCTCGGCCTCGTGTTCGGTGTGGGTGACATCCTCTCCGGAACCTGCACCTTCATCGACAAGTCGGGTGCGTGGCGCGTCATCGACCGCCCAAGCCCACAAGGGCACGCGCAACCCCCTCGAAGCGCTCGTCAGGGTGGCCGTCCATGGATTCTCGGACGTCTTCACCGCGCAAGGCCTCCCGCCACCCTTCATGGCGCCGCTCCTGCTCGTCGACGCAAAGCCCGGAATCACCCTGAGGAAAGGGGGCGACCCGGTGGCGGTCCGCCACATTGTCCGGTAGATGTACGCCAACGGCTACGACCTCCGCCACTTCATGACCGCAAAGATCTCGCCCGCAATCGCCGAGACCATCCTGGGAGCGTACCACGGGGTGCGAGCCTGCGCGGCCAACCCCGAACCCGGCGAACCCGGCCTCCCCGACAAGCTGAAGCGGGAGCAGATGCTCGTTCTCACCCACGGACTGCTGGCATCCGCCAACATCATGAAGACTGCGCTCTACGGCTGGAACCCGATGGCGATCAACCTCGCTCAATTCCAGACTCTGACAAAGCGGATGCTGTCCCTGGTCAAGCTTGCTTCCGAACGGGACCGGCTGGTTCGCCAAGAGCTGGAAGAGGGATGGGAGGCCTTGCTTGCGGAAGCGGGCGGGCACGGGGAACTTCCGTCGGACAACTGAGGTCGGC
>CAZTOF010000369.1:0-2393 GCA_964615515.1 uncultured Gemmatimonadaceae bacterium | reverse complement strand
GGGCACGGTGCCGGGCAGCGCGACCACCACCAGCGTCCCGATGACCCAGCTCACCGGCGTGGCGGCGCGCGCGGTGGGGATCGCGGCCGGCGCGACCTTCGTGGCCTTCGCCTTCCTCCCCAAGGCGTTCGCGGCGGTGCTGGCCATTCCGGACCCGGTCTTCGCGGGCTACCTGGCCGTCCTCCTGGCGATGCTCTTCGCAATCGGCATGAAGATCGTCCTCCAGGACGGCCTCGGTTTCCGCGAAGGGCTCGTCGTCGGCATTGCATTCCTGGCCGGGGTGAGTTTCCAGTACGGCATGATCCTCCCCGACCAGACCTCGCGATTCGCTGGCGGGCTGCTGGAGAACGGGATGAATGCCGGCGGGTTCGCCGCGATCCTGATGACCCTCTTTCTGCGCCTCACGGAACGCCGTCCCGCCCGCCTCGAGACCCGGTTCGATCCGTCCGAGCTGCCGGAGATCAGGGACTTCCTGTCCGACTTCTCCTCTCGCAGCGGCTGGGGCCCGGAGATGGCCGGCCGGCTGGCGGCCGCCACCGAAGAGGCGTTTCTGACCCTTGTCGGTGGTCAGGATCCGCTTGACCGGGCGGCTGACGAGCGCGGCGGGCGGGCAGACCGTCGCCTCCACCTGGTCGCCCACCGGGAAAAAGGCGGGGCGCTTCTGCGACTCGTCGTCGCACCACGGGACGAAAACCTCCAGGACCGCATCGCACTGCTGGGAGAAGAGTCGACCGAGGCCTCAGCCGAGCCCGAGATGTCCCTGCGACTCCTGAAGCACCTCGCCTCGTCGGTGAGGCACCAGCAGTACCACGACACCGACATCGTCACTGTCCGGGTACAGGTCTGACTCCTACGGACTGCCGTTACAGCAGCTCGCACTCCTCCAGGAATCCGCGCAACCCCGCCACGCATTCCGCCGGTTTCTCGACCTGCAGGAAGTGCGTCGTCTCGGGGACGAAGTCGTACTCGACGGCGACGACGTGACTCAAGTCAAGCGTGGGCAGATACGAGTACGGTACCGTCGGATCGGCTCCGATGACCTTTGTCGGGCAGGGCAGCGCATCGAAATCCACCAGGCAGGAATAGGTCCGTACGTACTGGGCGATCTGACCTTCGTATTCGCGGGGACACCGGAGTTCCCACCATCGGCCATCGGCGGACTTCCGGAGCATCGTCCTGGCCATCAGTTCGCCCGCCCCCGGAACCGCCCGAATGAGGAGAGGCATGTACTTGAGAACTTCCGTGAAGTCCTCTCGCATATGGAACCGGTGGGAGCGTGTGAGGACCATCCGCGCCGCTCTCTCGGTCGCCTCGTCGAACTCCTGGTCGCCGATGCCCGGCTTGTGTACGGGGGGATCGAAGAGAACGCACGCCGCCAGCCTGTCGAGTGCCTGCGGACTCAGGGAAGGCGCGACAAGCGTTACCAGCGCCGACAGGGAGTGGAACACCCCGACCGTCGGCTTGTCCCCGTACCTCTCGGACACCGCCGCGACGACCTCGCTCTGGTCCCGCACCAGGTTCGGGAAATTGTGTGCCGGCCGGGAGCCCACGGAGTTCCATCCGTGGTTCCTCAGATCGTAGACGACGAGGTCGAAGTCCGGGGCGAGAAGCGACCAGAACGGGTAGTAGAAGTCGATCGCGAGCCCGTTGCCGTGGCTCAGGAGGAGGCGGGGACCGGCGGGATTGCCGTGTCGGCGAACGACGGTCAGGCTACCGTCTTCATGCCGCACTTCGTGCACCGAACGCGGTTCCGGAATCTCCCACACCGGGCTCCTGGTCACTCCGATCCACCCAACCATCCCTGCCACCCCTGCATGTGCGTCTGCCGCATCGGACGAGGCCGCATTTGCCCGCCGCGCAGCATCGGCAGTGGCGTAGCTACCTAGCCCGCATGCGCGTCGAGATGGTCGACGAGGCGTCGCAGGGTCCCGATACCCGCCCATTGTTCGGCGGAGATATCGAGTCCGAACTCCTTCTCGACGATCTTCATGAATGCGACCGCATTGAGCGAGGAAACACCCGAGTCGCCGAGGCTTCCGTCGAAGTTGGGGGGACGCCCGAGACCAAGGTGCTCGTCAACGAGGGCCCTGAGGCGGGTTTCATTGGTGGACATGTCGGGTAAGCCTTTCGTGATGGGGAATCGTAAGTGGGCTTCGAACCCGGCTATCTTCAACTCCCGCAACCCGTTTGTCAAGGAAGACCGGTCGCGTGGCGGGTTTCGTCGCATACTGGCGGACACCCGTCTCAGCCCCCACTCTTGCTGCCGGCCGTGCGTCCCCGATATTGGTGATGCCCCTGTCGCCAACCGCGGCAGGTCTTCCGGTCGGCAACGCCCGACACGAAAGGCGCCCATGGCACGCCGCCCTACAATCCTGCCCGCCCTGCTCCTGGGG
>CAZTOF010000368.1:0-1612 GCA_964615515.1 uncultured Gemmatimonadaceae bacterium | reverse complement strand
GAGCGGAATCACGAATACCCAGCCGTGTGGACGCGCAACCGCGCGCGTGTAGGTATGGTGGCGCACCGGCCCGGCGTCTTCGCTGAAGACTGCCGGACAGCGGCGGATGACGGCCGTGTTGGTGGGGATGAAGGGAAGGTCGATGTGCTGGTCGGGATGGAGTTCCCTGGGAAACCCGCGTGCGTCGAACACCAGGTCGTAGCGTTCCGGCGCCCGGCCCTCGAATTCCACTCGCGCGCCGCCATTCACCCTGGTGATATCGAGCACCTTCGCGTCGATGTGCCGCGCGCGCGTGCTTTCGTGGAGCAGGTCCGCCATCAGGTCGGCGGAGAGGTGGTAGGCGTAGGACACCTGCTGCGGCGTGAAGTAGTGGGTGAAGTCCCGGTCGCGCCGGCCCCATCCCTCGAACGCGACACCGTACTTGCGAGTCCCGCTCAGGCGCCGCTGGACGGTGTCGTGCGGCAGGTTCGTCAGCTGTTGGAGCTCCCGCACGAGGCTCGGCCAGCTGCCTTCACCGACTCCGATGACCGGGATCCGCGAGTCGTATATGTGGTGCAGCTCGTGGTCGCCGTCGGGGTGCTGACGCGTTACGCTGGCGGCCGCCAGGGACCCTGCGGTCCCGCGCCCGACAACCGCGATCCTCCGCAAGGACGCGCTGCCCGGGTGTATCACTCCTTGATGACCTCCACGCCCGTCGACTTTCGGGCCTCTTCCGTGTGCCACGCACAGCAAGCTAACACGATCGTCGCACCATCGCGCGTCGTCGCGGACCCGAGGCGTGGTCCGGGGACTTCACCCGGCCGACGGGGCCGAAGAAGGGGCGGTGCTTCCACCTCCCTGTGGTGTCGAGGGTCTCAAGTCAAGGGTCTCAAGGTCCTGCACCGAGCACCTGGCGGCGTTATACTACCGCTAACCTGCCCTCTCCGCCAGCGGCGAGAAGACACGAGAGGGGGAAGAGCCTGGAGCAGGG
Organism: uncultured Gemmatimonadaceae bacterium; assembly: GCA_964615515.1. Lineage (GTDB taxonomy): Bacteria > Gemmatimonadota > Gemmatimonadetes > Longimicrobiales > Gaopeijiaceae > Bin94. The sequence continues at coordinate 642 of CAZTOF010000368.1, read as the reverse complement.
CGAGGCAGAGAGTTGAACGATGGGAACCGGAGAAGACATGAAAACGCGCGGAGTCCTCCCTGCCGTGGGGGAGAGGAAGCGAAGTGCGGCCCCGCCGCACCCGGAGGTTTCGGCGCGGCCCGCCGCGAAACAGCAGCCGGCCGGCGACGGCGATGCGTTCCAGCCGTCTGCCCGAGCTGAAGACGCCGGCCGACTTCGACTTCAGCTTCCAGCCCGGCGTCACATGGAGCTGTCGAGAGCCGTCCACCCGACTGCGTCCCGGGCGCTGGACGCCGAGAAAGCCCAGGATTGGGGGCGAATCGTGAGGCGTCGGGACTCCGCTCCCGCTCCGGTCGCTACGCTCCCTCCGAGGGAATGGTGCGAAGCACCGGGCGAGATCGGTTGGTCCTTGCCCGGTCGTGATGAGGAGGCCATCCGGAGTCGTGTTCAATAATCCGCTTGATTCGTTTCACAATACCGTCGCCGAAGCCAAGGAAGAACGCGAACAGCTCGACCGTCTGCTGACCGTTTCCACGCCGCGAGAGCGGCTGCTTGTCACGGTCATCGCTCTCCTGCTGGTCACCTCGATCACATGGCTCCTGTTCGGCAGCGTAGCCCGCACCTTGACGATCGGCGGCGTACTCGAACGGCCCGGCGAAGACC
>CAZTOF010000367.1:0-2134 GCA_964615515.1 uncultured Gemmatimonadaceae bacterium | reverse complement strand
GCGGAGAGGGGGGTGGGGACAAAGAAGGGTCGGTGGGCGTGCTTCCGTCGACTTCGCTCGGCGTTGCTCGTCGGGCGAATAGCCCTGCTATTCCCCTCTCGTCGCGCCTTGCCGGCCCGGCGCCTCGCCGCTCTCGGTGCTCGTCGAGCCCATGGACGGACTTGCTAGCCGATCGAGTAGGACAGGCCGATGCTCAGGTTCAGAGCCCGGGTCGCGCCGAAGCCTACGTTGTCGCCAATGTTCCTGAGCCCGTGGGTGTACAGCATGCTGAGGGAAGGCCTCAGATTGCCGTCCAAGCCTACATCGAGCCGGGCTCCACCGGCGACACCGAAATCGAAGCGCTCGATCATGTCGATCACGGGGTGGCCGCCATGCGCATATCCCAGAAAGGTCCCCGCCAGAAGGTGCAAGCCATGCCTACCGAGCTCGAACCGCCTGTCCGCCAGGATCGTGGACTCGAAAAAGGGAATTGTCCTGGAGGTGGATAGCACACAGCCATACTCGCACCCTCTCGCGTCGTATTCCTCGTACTCGCCTTTGACCGACCAGCTGCCCCCCAGCTGAATGCCCCATCGGTGGGAGATCGGGAATCCGACGACTATCCCGATTGCCCCCCCATGCAGGGACCACGGGGCTTCCCCATTCAGGGACCACGGGGTTTCGTCGGCCGTCAAAGTGACGAGGTTGGGGCCGACGGTCACGGTGAGCGCGACCTGACCCTGCGCGGTCGTAGGCACCGGTAGAAGCAGACCGGCGGCAACAATCATGAACCATCTCATTGGAACGCCTCCCCTCGTGAGTCTCCTGAACATGCATCCGCCCTTATCTGTGCAATATAACCTCCTGGGGCGTGCTGGTCAATCCCCATCCCCCCTCAACCATCACCCCGCTCCAGCGGCCAAACCTGCACGTAGTCCACGCCGAGCTCGTCTCTGACTCGGGCCAGGATGTAGTCCTCGCCGATCTCCAGAATCCCCATACCCTCCTCCTGACTCGCCGCGCCGCCCACCGGCATGAGCGCGGCGGCGGCCGAGGCTGCGGCAATGTGACTCCTCATCGTCCTCACCTGAACCCTCCCGACCTTGATGATCCGCGAACCCCATTCCCCCCTATCGACCCCACTTGTGCTACCAACCTCGTTGGTTGGGCGGCGAACCGCGAGGCCGCTTCCGGCAGGTCTCCCTCCCCCACACATCCGGCGCACGGTACCGTCCCGCATCCTCCGCAAGCTAGATTCATACCTCACCACAGACACTTCCACCCCCCGGAGACAGCCGCCTTGTCCGACCCGACGGACCGCTTCGGCACCCGCTGCGTCCACGCGGGCCAGTCCCCCGAGGCCACCACGGGCGCGATCACCACCCCGGTCTTCCAGACCTCCACCTACGTGCAGGACGGCGTCGGCCGCCACAAGGGCTACGAGTACGCGCGGCTTCAGAACCCCACGCGCGAAGCCGCCGAAGCGAACATCGCTGCCCTGGAGGAGGGCGCCCACGGCATCGCCTTCTCGAGCGGCCTGGCCGCGATCGAGTGCCTGGTCAAGGTTGTCGCCGCGGGCGGCCACATCGTCAGCGAAGAGAACCTGTACGGCGGCGCCATCCGCATGTTCGGCCAGGTCCTCAACCGGCTGGGAATCGAAGTCACGCTGGTCGACTCCCGCGACCTCGGCGCCGTTCAGCGCGCCATCCGCCCCGGCACCACCCGGCTCGTCTACCTCGAAACGCCCACCAACCCCCTCTTGCGCGTCACCGACATCGCTGCGTCCGCCGGCATCGCGCACGGCGCCGGAGCGATCCTCTGCGTCGACAACACCTTCGCCTCGCCCTACAACCAGACGCCGCTCGGGCTCGGCGCCGATGTCGTCGCGCATTCCACCACCAAGTACCTGAACGGCCACTCCGACGTGCTCGGGGGCATTCTCGTCCTCGACGACGACGCCCTGGCCGAGGAGATCCACTTCGTGCGCAAGTCCACCGGACCCGTGCCCGGTCCGATGGACTCGTGGCTGACGCTCCGCGGCACCAAGACGCTGCACCTGCGCATGGAGCGCCACAACGAGAACGGGACGCGGATCGCCGAGTTCCTGCAGGGCCACCCGGCGGTGCGCGCGGTCCACTATCCCGGCCTCCCCTCC
>CAZTOF010000366.1:0-1556 GCA_964615515.1 uncultured Gemmatimonadaceae bacterium | reverse complement strand
GATCGCCGAGATCGAGGAGACGACCTGGGGGGTGGGGCTTCGGGAAGTCAACGGGGTGCGGTACGTGACGCTGCCGGCCGGCACGCCGGTCCTGACGGCCTTCACCGTCGACGGGTGGCCCTACTTGGAGCTGTCAAGAGAGTGAGGAAGCTGTATGACCGAGTTGGAACGGCAGTTGACGGAGGCCTTGAAGAGGTTGTCCGCGCAGTCCGCGACGGAACGGCGGCGGCAATCCGAACAGGTCGAAGCCTTGCAGCGGCACGTCGAGCGGCAGACCGAGGAGAACGCCACCTTGAGGCGGCGAATCGAGCGGCTCGACGAGCAAGTGACGCGCTTGACCGAGTACTACGGGACATCTGGCGTCGCGAGACCGCGCGGCCGCAGCTGGTGATAAGGCCGCCGCCGCGCGGGCCGGACCGCGATGCCGGTCCGAGCCGGTGAGGTCGGACCGGATTCACGGCCGGGAGAGCGCGGGCGTTCACGCCCATGCGGCGCCGGTGCCTGCGTCCCGAGGAAGGCAACCGCTAAACTGGGATTCGTCCTATTGCGATGTCGCTTGTTTGAGGAGAACCCCAGCGTGACCACTCCGAGCATTCCCCGACTGGCCGCCTGCACCACCTTCGGCCTCGGCTCCCCGACTCACCAAGCCACAACCGCTCCTGAACCTGGGAGGGGTGTTTCCCTTCGCCGGCGACCGAAGAACGATCCACGGACGCGCAGCCGCTACGCCGCGTTCGCGGCACTTGTTGCCGTCGGATGTGGAAGCGACCCGGGTGCCGTGGGCGACCGTGTCCCAGCCGGACCCGAAGTCGCCATCGTCGATAGCGTTCTCCTCGACGAGAATGATCGGTTCTATCTTGGCAATCCCTTCAGCCTAGTGGTGGACACGGCTGAGGGCTCCTTCTTCATCTCGGACTTCTTCGAGAACCGGATCCTCAGGTACGCACGGGACGGCCAATTGCGGCAGTTCTACGGGAGTCCCGGGGACGGTCCGGGAGAGTTTCGAGCCATCTCGACCGCCTTCATTCTGGACGATTCAATCGTGGTCGGCGCCGGAGGCCGCCGTAACCTGCTACAGCTCTTCTCCAAACAGGACGGCAACTCGGTCGGAGCGCAGTCCTACAGCGGCCGGGTGGGGATGGGCGGTGTATCGGTGGTGGATCAAGGAGTCGTGTTTCCGACCCGAGACCCTGTGAACGGGACGATGGCGGCCGTCTGGCGCTACCCCGAACCGACGATCGACTATGTCGTTCCCCTTCCGGCGCCCTATCAGCGATCGCTGGAAGGCCTCGGCAGGTTCGCGGCTTTTCAGTCGTTTGGCAGTGTCGTGGCGTGGTCGGATACGTTGCTGTCTGGCATGAGCGGCCTGAACGAGATCTACCTCTCCACACTGGATGGCGTGTTTCTGGACACCCTCTGGGGTTGCCCCGCTTTCGCGGACGGTTAGTTGTTGGGGTTGATGGTGTATGATGTGGTTTCTTTTCTCGCCTCTCAAGGGTTAGAGAGGGGTTACGAGCGAAGCTGACGATGCGAGCGAGTGGGAGAAGCCCGGGGAG
>CAZTOF010000365.1:0-1676 GCA_964615515.1 uncultured Gemmatimonadaceae bacterium | reverse complement strand
CTCCAGGCCAGGCCGGCCCCCACCCGGTCCCGGCGGGTGTCGGTCCCCACATCGATGTCGCGCTCGGCGAACAGGCGGACCGACAGGCGGGTCCTCTCCCCGCCGGGGGGCAGAAAGCGGATCGCGGCCCCGTGCGACCAGTGGAAGTCCGCAGGGTCGCCGGACGCGTAGAGCCCCGGCGGACCGGCGCCGCCCGCGCCGGGATCGACGCTGCGCAGCGTCCGGTAGAGGGAGATGAGCATCCGGCCGCGGGGATGGTCGCGGAGCAGGGTGAGGTCGACGTCCGGCGCCTCCAGGCGAGCGGTCCCGACTCTGGCCGTCAGTTCGGCGACGCCCCATCCGAGGTCGCGGCGCAGGCGGGTGCCCAACGACAGCCGCTCGACCGGGTTGTAGCGAAGCAGCCTCAGCGTCTTGCCGGGGGGGTGGAAGATCCACGGGCTTGCGGCCTGGCCGCGGTCGCCCCCCACTCCGGTGCCGATGGCGGCCAGGTCGGTGGCGACCTCGTCCAGGGTGGCGTCGTCGATTGCCGGGTCTTCCCAGTAGGGCGGGGGCAGGAGTTCGCTCGCGGCGAGGGCATCCCGGTCCGCGGGGACGATCGTGATCGTCTCGCCGGGGTCCGCCGACTCCATGTCGCCGCGCACACTGTCCCCCTCCTGGCGCCAGAGGCCGAGCGCTTCCGCCGCCGTGGCCGGGGTGCCCTCGGCCGCCTCCGCCCCCCGTTCCCGGATGTCCTCGATATCGAGCGTCCAGTCGATGGTCATCGGAACGGCGGGAGGCACCACGCCGGTGGCGGTCACGCCCTCCGCCGCCACCATGTGGCCCCGCCACCGGACCCTCCGGGGCAGCCAGTGCCGCATCCCCCAGAGCCCGTAGTCGGCCACCACCGTCGAAATGTCCATTTCGAAGCGGGGGACCGAGTTGTTGACCACTCCGCTGAGGAGCCGGTCGGTGAGGGTCGGCGGGGTGGACGGCGAATCGGACGGCAGCACGCTGTCGGCCGGATCCAGGGGGCCGATGCCCACGTACAGCCCCGTTTCGCGTCCGCTGAGCCGGAGCCGCCAGTAGAGCTCGCGGTCGATCTTCTTGGCGAGCCGGAAGGCGGCGCGCACGAGCCGGAAGGACTCCGGATCGATCCACATGATCGCGGAGACCAGGCGGATGTTGGGGTAGCGCGGAATCGCGGTGACGGCGACCGCCCGCACGGTGCGGCCGTCGTCGAAGCGAACGGAGAGCGTGTCGCCCGAACGGAACTGGTAGTGGCGTTCCGCATCCGGCCTGAGCGGGCTGTAGGTGGTGGACTCCGCCTCCCTTGATTGCGCGAAGACCGCGAAGCCGAAGGTGAAGGGGTCGCCGAGCGGATCCGCCGCGAAGCGCTCCGTCCGGAGCCCGGTGAAGAACTCGGAGTCGCCGGGAGCGGAGCCGGGATGCCGGAACCGTGCTCCGAGGACGTGCGCCACATCCGGCTCCGTGCGGGACCAGCGGACGCGGATGGCGCGCTCGCCGTGCACCCATGGCCGGTCGCGCCGGAAGGAGGCGGCCTCGATGCCCACCCGCTCCCGGATCAGCGCAGTATACGCGTCGATGCCCAGCCGGGCGGTGTCGCGGGCGGCCTTCGCGCCGAGCACGAGACGGCGGGCGGTGTCGTCGAGGTAGGCGTCCCGCGCGGGGTCGGGGGG
>CAZTOF010000364.1:0-2133 GCA_964615515.1 uncultured Gemmatimonadaceae bacterium | reverse complement strand
AGGCGGTGGCGTCGCGAGGGGGGATTTCGGGTTCGAGGCGGAGTTCCAGAGCGACGACCGGAAGAACTTCGCGAACGATGGGGGGAAGGCCGGCGCGCCGACCCTGGACCAGGGGGAGAGCGTCCGCGCGGCGGCCGTCTTCGGCCAGCTCCGCCTGTCCCTCACGGGGCGGTTGGACGCCATGGCGGCGCTGCGTGCCGACATGTTCGCCTTCATCGTGGATGATCACCTGGTAGCCGCCGGCGATCCCGACGACTCGGGGGAACGCACAATCGCCGGGGTGAGCCCGTCCTTCGGGCTCCACTTCGATCTCGGTGACCACGGGGTGTTCGCCTCGGCGGCACACTCCTTCGAGACCCCCACCACGACCGAGCTCGGCAACCGGTTCGACGGCGGCGCCGGATTCAACCCGGGTCTGCGGCCGCAACGGGGATGGACGATCGAGGGAGGCATCCGGGGCGTGGCGGGAGGCCGATCCGCCTACGATGTCGCGGTCTTCACAACGGCGTTGGCGGATCAGCTCGTCCCCTTCGAGGTGCCTTCGGACCCGGGCAGGAGTTTCTACCGCAACGCCGGCCGATCGCGGATCCGGGGATTCGAGGTCTCCACCCGAAGCGCGCTCTCGCCGCTGCTGACCCTGCGGCTGTCGTACGGGTACCTGGACGCGCGTTTCACCGATTTCTCGGCAGGCGACGATGTCTTCGACGACAACCGCATCCCGGGGATCGCGCCGCACCGGGTCGAGGCCTCCCTGCGGGCCGGCCGCGGCGCATGGTTCGGCGAATTGCGCGTCGAGACCCGGGGCGAGGTTCCGGCCAACGACGCCAACGATGCCGCAGCGGAGGGCTTCACCCTCGTTGGGATGCGCTTCGGAGCGACGGGGGTCCGAACGGGTCGTCTCACGCTGTCTCCGTTTGCAGCCGTCACCAACCTCACGAACAGGCGCTACGCGTCGTCGGTCGTGGTCAACGCCTTTGGCGGCCGGTATTTGGAACCCGGGCCGGACCGGGGTGGCCATGTGGGGTTGTCGGTCAGCTGGGATCCCGCCCCCGGAGCGCGATGAGCAACTTCGCAACCCGAGCCGTCGCGCACCACCCACAGGCTGTTTCCGACGGGACGTTCGCCCGTCACATCCGAGGGAGTGCTGACCAGCCGGGACCCCAGCGCCAGCGCCGACGAGCCTCCTCCATCCAGGTTGAGTGCCTCTGCCACGCCCAACATCTCGAGGAGTTCGGTCAGTTCGGGAAGTGTCATGCCCGCCGAACGGGGATCCTGGCGTCCGTCGACCACGACCAGCCACAGCAGGGCATTCGCCGGGTCGTAGCCCACCGCGGTTCGCGGGTGCCGGTCCGCGGCGAAGCGTGGTCTTTCCGCTACTTGGAGGTCCTCCACCCGCATTCCCGCGTCCAGGAGTTCGGGAAAGCCTCCGACGACCTGGAGACCTTCCACCGGGTCGCCGGCCCACCCGGACACGGTATCGGGACCGATCCTCGGAATCCGTCCGGAGTCCCACGCGATCGCCGGACGGACGGAGGAGCGTCGTGTCCCCGCGGTGACTTCCGGCCCGGCCGGTGCTCCGTGCGGCGCGAAGAAGTCTCCGTTCACGCCGGCCAGGGGAGCGACTCTCCCGCCCGGCGTCATCGCGGTGACGGTCTTTCGCGTCCGGGTGATTCCGTCCTCTTCCACGGCGGGGACCACCACCAGTTCCAGCTCGCAACGCGTCAGGTCGGCCGACACCAGGTGGACCGCCCACGGCCCCCGCGCAGACCACGCGAAATGGTAGGAGACCCCTTCTCCGACAGTGTCTGCGCGAAGGGAATCGGGCTCGAGCCAGTCCAGGGCGGCGCCTGGAAGCGACAAGTCCGAATCGGCGCTCCGGTCCGGCACCGCGCAGGCGGACGGAAACACGGCCAGGAGTGCGGCCGGAACGACTCGCCCCTTCCCTGCCCGGCCGAAGGGAGCCGACCTTCCGGCCGACGATTCCTTTCGCGGGTTGCTTGACGGGCAGGGCGGCAGGGAGGGACGTATCGCAGGCATCGAACCGGGACGGGGGACGGGCCGTAACGATAAGGCCGACAGCTCAATTGCGGGGAGGGGCGCCGATCCGGGAGGGTTCGCCAACCGGGCTGGAAT
>CAZTOF010000363.1:0-8633 GCA_964615515.1 uncultured Gemmatimonadaceae bacterium | reverse complement strand
GACGCGGGGTGGGGATGGGGCGGTGTTGATCGGTTGATGATGGCAGCGACTTAGGCTGACGGGCCAACAATACCGCCAGAACCAGGGAGGAATCATCGATGCCGCAAGTCAACGGCGGGCGGAGACCGGTCCATTTGCTGGGACCGCCCTACCGGCAACTCGAGGCTGTCAACATCGCCGAACCCACCTGGCCGCGAGAGGGCGGCTGGGTGTTGACGTGGAACCTCGGAAGCGCGCGGTGGCGCGACGGGGATCCGGTCGTCACCGGCCGTTTCGCGGGCCTTGCACTCGTCATCATCCTTCCCGACGGGCATGACCGGCTGTCCGTCCTGCGAATCCTGCGGTTGATCGAGCGAACCCGGCCCCAGGTGGTATTGCCTCACCACGAGGGTCCGAGTCCGCGCGAAATCGCCGGCGTAATCCGCCGCCCTCCCGCCTCTCTCGCCTCGAGCGTGACCGACTACCTCGAGTGGAGGGGGATCCCGCTGGAACCGGGTACGCGCAACATCGTCCGGCGTACCATCGAGCTCAGCGACAGGGTCCGGACCATCGCCGCCCTGGCACGGAACCTGTACATGTCGAGGCGCGCCCTGGGACGCCGCCTTCTCGGCCAGGAACTTCCGGTGCCGTCCCACTGGCTGCAAATCGCGAGGATTCTCCGCGCCACGATCAAGCTGCAGAACTCCGACGCCAGCCTGTTCAGCATCGCTACGTCGCTCGGCTACCCCGACGGCTTCTCCCTCAGCAACCAGATGAAGCGCCTTTGCGGCATCCGCCCGCTCGAGGCCCGCCAGCGCCTGGGGTGGGAGTGGCTCTTCGAGACCTGGCTGGCCCGCGAAGCCCACCGGGGCACCCTCCCCGAAGGCGCGTTCCTCGCCCGTCCATCCATCGTCGCCTCCGGCTCCCCCGACCGCGACAGGACACAGGCTCCTTCGCCCGCGTCTGCCGCCTCCCTCTAGAAGAGGACATGACCTCATTGTCGGAATCCACCGCAGTCATCCCGCGACGGCATCGGCAGAAGCTGAGGCTGGACTTCTTCGGCGGCCCTGCTCTCTCGCGAGACGGCGAATCCGTCCGGATCTCCCCGTTTCAGGCAGGGCTGCTTTCCATTGCATTCGGCTCCGGACAGGCGCGAATCCCCAGATCCATGGTCCAGAGACTCCTTTGGGGTGTCGATCACGGCAAGGTGGTCAGACACCGCCTGAGCCAACTCGTCTACCAGACCAACCGTCGATGCGAGGCCAGGGTCATCGCGCTGGAAGGGGAGTATGTCCGGGTCGACATGCGGGACGTCGCCACCGACTTGCAGGAGTTCGACGCGTTGGTGCGGTCCCGCAACTTCGAGGCCGCGTGCGGCCTCATCGAGCGCGGGTTTCTTTCGGCGTTCCCGAGAGGGAATACGGACGCACTCGCGGACTGGATCGAGAAACATGAAATCGGCAGACGCACCCGCCTGCGCAACCGCGCGCTCGCAACCTGGGACGCGTCGGCGGCGTCCAACGACTGGCTGAACGCCCGGGTCTCGGCGGAGGCGCTCTTCCGGCTTGATCCGCAGGACGAGACGATTCTCCGCCGAGTCATACGCGCCCAGGCCATGGGCGGGATGGTCCGGGAAGCCGAGGCCATGTACCAGTCCTTTGCCGAGTACGCCGACGCCTCCGGCCAGTGGACTCCCGAACCGAAGACCATGAACCTCCTGAGAATGCTCAGGGTCCTCTATCGGCTGCCGGACGGAAAGCCCGGGGCTGAGGAGGAGGCGGGCCTCGATGCTCCTCTGGCCGGACGTGCGAGCGAACTGGCCCACCTTGCCAGGAGTGTCTTCCCCGACTCCTCACGCGATCCGTGGCACACCGTGACCGTCAGCGGTGAACCGGGACTGGGAAAGACCAGGCTGGTGGAGGAAGCGATTCAGGGTGCCCACCTCCGTGGCTGTCAGGTATTGCGTGCATGTCCGGGAGATCTGGAGCGCGAAATCCCCTTGAGTACCTTGCTGGAGGCGCTCAACCAGCCCTGGGTCGGGCCCATCCTGCAGTCGTTGGCCGACCCGTGGCGGTCCCACCTGCTGTCCCTGCTCCCGCAGTTCGGCGATACGGTGGAGGCTCGATCCGGGCCCAATGGGCGTGCAGGCCACGTGGAAGTGCTGCGGCGGCACACCTGCGAAGCTCTCCTGCGGTTGTTCACCGCGATCGCGGAATCCCGGCCCGCACTCGTATTTCTTGACGACTTCCACTCGACCGACGAGGAATCCGTCACCGTCGTCCAGTTTCTCAACCGGCGCTGGCAGAACGGGAAACTCACCCTTCTCCTGTGCTATCGACAGGAGGACCTGGCACGAAACGAACTCGCCGGGCGCCTCATCGCCGAACTGGAGGCGGACCGGCGATCAACGCCCATTCGCCTTCGCGAATTGACCGACACCTCGGCGAAGAAGCTCGTCTTGTCGCTTGGCGCCGAGGAACTGGCTGAACCAGCCGTGGACAATATCGTGAAGCTCGCCGGCGGGAATCCCCTGTTTCTGATCGAACTGACGGCCGGCGCGCTGGCCGGCGGGCACCACGAAGAACCCGATGGCGGCGTCCCCGTACCGGACACGGTGCGCGCAATCGTCGCACGACGAGTTGCCGAACTGGAGCCCAACGCCGGGAAGCTGTTGTCCAGCCTGGCGGTCTTCGGGCGTCCGGCTACTCTGAAACAACTCTCGCGGATTTCCGGCCGCAGCCGTCACGAGTGCATCGATGCGCTCGAACCGCTGCAGGAACTCCGGCTGGTCGCCAGAACAGGCGACAAGGTGAGCATACGCCACGGCATCGTCCGCCATGCGGTGTACCGGAACCTCAGCCCGACACGCCGATCCATGCTCCATGGTCTGGCCGCGGAGGCGCTTCGATCGGGATCGGCAGGCTTCCGACCGGACCTCGCCGCCCGTCACTGCCTCCGGGCGGGCGATCGCGAACTCGCCTACATCTACGCCCTCGAGGCGGCCAAGCCGGCCGCGGAGTGCCCGCCCGCAGACCGGCTCGGGTTGCTGAAGATCGCCTACGAGGCGGGCGAGGGAACCCGTCGCGATCGCGTAACCGTCCCGTTGGCACGCGCCCACCATCGTGCACGGAGGCTGGACGAGGCACTGCGCTACGGGGAAGAGGCGCTCGCACAGGGGACCGGCATGCCCCGCTCGGAACTCGCGGAAATGCGCCTGATCGTCGCCGACTCGGACTACCTCCTGGGCCGGCAAACGCTTGCCCGCACCCTGGACCGGCTCGCGGGACTGGAGGACCTGGCGCGCGGTGACGGCGACGACGCGCTCCTGGCCGCGGTTGTGGACGCGACCCTGGCGGCACTGCACCGTGCAGGCAACCGCGATGAAGTCCTTCGCCTGCTCGCCGGCATGGAAGGGATGGAGCCCTTTCCGGATCCCCTGGCGCGCTGCCGTATTCTCGCCGCCGGGTCCATGGTTGCCGGATACGGCGATCCGGCGGCCGGACTGACTCGCGCGCACCAGGCCGTGACCATCGCGCGAGAATCGAGGCTTCACGGCGAAATCATGCTGGCCCTTCAACGGCATGTCGCCGCCCTGTCCGGCGCCGGTCTGCTCGCAACCGAACAGGGGCGAACGACCGTGGCGCTGGCCAGGTCCGAATCCCGGCGAAGCGACGACATCGCGTCTCATACGCTCATCCTCCTGGCCCTCGCGGACTGGCACACCGCCACCGGCACTCCCGGGATCGCCGCCGGGGTACTGGAAGAGGCGAGGGCCGTCGCCGCTCCGATGGATTGTCCGGAAATCCGTGCTCTGGTGCACCTGGCGCGGGGAAACCTGTCGCTGGCGCGCGGCGATCTGACGGCCACGCTCGCAGCGCTGAGGGAGGCCCACGGAGGCGAAGCAACTCCGGTGGAGGCCGGGGACGGAGCGTACCACGGGCTCCCGGATTCCCGTTCCGGGCCGGAGGCGCGAAACGCGCCGGTGCCCCCCTACCTCGCCGATGCACTTGCGAGCCTCGAGGGTTCGCTGTGCCTCGAGTCCGGCAAGTTCGCCCAGGCCGCCGAAATCGTCGAGCACCATCCGGTCGCGGAGCCGCCGGACGCCGCTGCCACCGAACTCATTCTGCTCCACGCCCGCCTGTTGTCGAGAAAGGGCGATACCCCCGGCGCCCTGGCTCTATTGCGGCGTGCCGCCGAAGCCCACGAAGTCGACAGACCCGTTCACCGGCTGCGCGTGACGCTCGACCTCGTCAGACTGGCCCGGCGGAGCGGCAAACCCCGGCCCGAACTGGCGGTACGTGCCCGCGACACGGCCAGGGAGCTGAACCTGTCGGGACTGGCTCACGAGTTCGACCCCTTCGCAAGGTAGGCTTCGGTGACGAACAGGTTCCGACTCGGGGGCGTACCCTTTGAAGCAGGACCAAGGCGGTACTCGCCTGGATGGCAGGGGCGGCTCTCGTACGGGCTGCGGGATGCAGTGATGGGGCTTCGATCCGAACCCCTGCCATCCAGGCATCGTTTTTCCCAGAAGCGGTCCAGCGCGGATGCATCGCCGCTCGAATGCCGTGAGGGTTTTTCCAAGGGCTGCTGGATGATCTGGCTGGTTTCGTGCCGTGTTGCTCCCCCGGGCCGGCAGCGCTACTGCCCGCTCGTCCGGCTCACCAGCCCGGCAGGACATGCCCACCGACCCGATCACACGACGGGTCGCGGCAGAGTCCAAGCCGCCAGCAACGTAACTCGATGGCAGTGTTGCAGCTCGGGCACTAGTTTGCCGGGCCTACCGCCGCTGGGGTCACCCTGGAGTGATCGCTTCACGGGCTCGGCGCCGAGACGAGAGGTCGCGAAGAAAATGGAGGCTGACCAAGTGATCCCATTGCGCGACGATCAGAAGGACCAACTGGAACCACGGACGGCGGCCCGGCCGGCGGTTCCGGAAACGGAGAGCGGCCACCGCACCGACCGCGCGTCTCCATGGCGCGGACAACCCCGCGCTTTCAGAAGTCATCCGTGAACGCGCCACGAGGCGCGAAGGCCGGGGGGGAGCTGACCCACGGCGCGACTGAGGCCCGCCCATCCGTCCCCGCCGGCGAACCTTCCGAGGCCGGTCACGGCTTCGGCACGGCGCCCGTCTTCCTGGCGTCGATCAGCACGATCCTGGGCGCCATCCTCTTCCTGCGGTTCGGCTATGCCGTAGGACACGTCGGCCTCTGGGGCACGATGATGATCATCGTGATCGGCCACATGGTCACGATACCGACCGTGCTGGCCGTCTCCGAGATCGCGACGAACCGGCGCGTAGCCGGGGGTGGAGCCTACTTCATCATCAGCCGCTCGTTCGGCACCACGATCGGCGGCTCCATCGGGATCGCGCTGTACCTGTCCCAGGCGATCTCGGTCGCCTTTTACCTTGTGGCGTTCGCGGAAGCCTTCCAGCCGGTGCTGCAATGGATCGGGGGAAGATTCGGGGTCGTGCCCAGCCTCCAGTGGGTGAGCGTTCCCGGCCTGGCCGCTCTGGTGGCCCTCATGCTGACCAAGGGTGCCGACCAGGGCGTGCGCGTGCTGTGGGTCGTGTGCGGCATCCTGGCGGCGGTGATCGGGGCCTTCCTGCTGGGGTCGGGACCCGAAGAGATCCGGCCCGACGGCCTGAACCTTACGTCAACGATCGCCAACCCCGACGGATTCGGGATCGTCTTCGCGACGTGCTTCCCCGCCTTCACAGGCATGATCGCCGGCCTGGGGCTGTCGGGCGATCTCAAGAACCCGATGCGGTCGATCCCGCTCGGCACGATCGGCGCCACCCTGGCCGGGATGGCCATCTACGCGCTGGTCGCGATCAAGCTCGCTCAGAGTGCGACGCCGGACGCCCTCGCGGAGGACCAGTTCGTCATGGCCCGCATCGCGCTCTGGGGGCCGTCCATCTACATCGGGCTGGCCGCGGCGGCCTTCTCCTCCGCGCTCGGTTCCGTCATGGTGGCCCCCCGCACGCTGCAGGCGCTGGCCCGCGACCGCGTCTTCCCGGGCGCGAAGGTGAACACGCTCCTGGCCACGGGGCGGGGCGAGGCGGGCGAACCCATCAACGCAACCTACGTGTCGGTCGCGCTGGCCGCGGTTTTCGTGGCGCTCGGGGACATCGACTTCATCGCCCAGATCCTGAGCATGTTCTTCATGGTGACGTATGGCACGCTCTGCTCCGTGTCGTTCCTGGAGTACTTCGCGGGGAACCCGTCGTACCGCCCGACCTTCCGCTCCCGCTGGTACATATCGCTCATCGGCGCGGTGATGTGCGTGCTCATGATGATCCAGATGAGCGCCGTGTATGCGATCCTCGCCATGGCGATCATGCTCGTCATCTACGTGGGCCTCAGGCGCTCGCGGCGCGGGGAACGCGATCTGGCCGCGATCCTCCAGGGCGCGATGTTCCAATTGGTCCGCAGGCTTCAGATCATGCTTCAGAAGAACCAGAGCGCCCAGCAGGACGGCGGATGGCGCCCGTCGTTCGTGGCGCTCACCCAATTCGGCGACCGCCGGGTGGCCCAGTTCGACCTGCTGCGCTGGATATCCCACCGCCACGGGTTCGGCCACTTCGTCCAGCACATGAAGGGCGAGTATTCGCTGGAGACGGAGCTTCAGGCCCGCGCCCAGCTCGGCAAGCTGGTGAAACGCTCCGACCTCAGCCGGGCGGGGACATTCGTCGACACGCTGATCGCGCCTTCGTTCGAGAACGCGGTCACCCAGGCGCTCCAGTACCCCGGCATTTCGGGCCTGCCCAACAACAGCATCCTGCTGGAATTCGACAAGGACCATCTCGACGAGATCCCGAGGCTGGAGCGCGCGATGCGCCTGGCGGCCTCGTCACGGTTCAACGCGGTCGTTCTTCGGTCCACCACCTTCCGATTCGGCTACCGCTCGTCCATCCACGTCTGGCTGACCCCGGAGACCCTGCCGAACGCGGCCATGATGCTGATGCTGGCTTACATCATCGTCGGTCACCCCGAATGGAGAACCGCCGAGATCCGTGTCTTCGCCTGCATCGGCACCGACGGCGACGAGCGCGAGGCCGACCAGTTGTCCGCTCTGGTCGACCAGGGCCGTCTGCCGATCGGGAGAAAGAACGTCGAGACGCTGCCAGTCGAGTCCCGGGCCAGGATCGAGACGGAAGTCGAGCAGCGGTCCTCCGACGCGGATCTGGTGATCGCGGGAATCTCGGCTGATCAGATGAAGGAAGGGAGCCTGGCCGAGGTTCTCCAGAGCCACCGGGCGGCAAACGACATCGTGTTCGTGCACGCAGTGGAAGAGATCGTCATTGACTGACCCCGACGGCACACGCCGGGTCCGGTTCGGCGGTCCCTGGAACAGCATCAAGGGACTGAAGTGAAGTGAACATCGTGATGCGCGCGCAGGACTTCCTGGCCAACCTTCCGGGGTGGGTGATGATTCTCGCCCTGATGGTGCTGGGCATCGTGGCCGGGTGGCTGTGCGAGCGGCTGCTGGGACGCATGACCCACTGGGCAAGGCGACGAACAGCGTCCGCGTGGGATGATGTACTCCTGGGCTCGCTCCACCGGCTTCCCATGATCTGGTTCGCTGCCGCCGCCCTGTATGTCGGCGTCAGCGTGGCGGGATACGGCGATCCGTTGCGGAACCTCGTCGGCAACGCGGTCAGCGTGATCGTGATCGTCACAATCGTCATCGTGGCGATGCGGCTCGCCACGGCGGGGATCGGCGGGTTCGCGAAGCGCGCCTCCGGGGTGGAGAAATCCACGACCCTGGTCCAGAACGTCGTCAGGCTGCTGCTGCTGATTCTCGGGGCCGTACTTATTCTGCAGAATCTGGGAATCAACATCACGGCGATGGTGGCCACGCTCGGGATCTCGGGGCTCGCCGTCGCGCTGGCCTTGCAGGACACGCTGGGCAACCTGTTCGCCGGGATGCAGATCATCATGTCCCGCCAGATCAGGACCGGCGACTACGTGGCCCTGTCCACCGGCGAGGAGGGAGCCGTCACCGACATACAGGCCAGGAACACGACGATCAGGACGTTCCCGGAGCGCAACCGGGTGCTGGTGCCCAACTCAATCCTGGCGTCAACGGTCGTGACCAACTACAGCCTGCCCCGTAAGCGGCTCTTCATCACGCTTCCGATCGGCGTCTCCTACGATTCGGACCTGGAGAAGGTGGAGGCCGTCACCCTGGACGTGGCGCGAAAGGTCGTGAGGGAGGTCGAGGGCGGGCTGACGGACGAAGAGCCCTTCGTGCGCTTCGAGGAGTTCTCCGACTTCAGCATCAACTTCCTCCTGCGCGTGTACGTGCGCGAGTTCACGGACCAGTTCCTGATCCGGCACGAACTGGTCAAGCGGCTTCACGAGCGCTACGGGGTCGAGGGGATCGAGATTCCCTTCCCCATCCGGACGGTCTACATGCGGGAGCGAGCCGGGAGCAAGGCGTGAGGCGGCGACTCCCGGAGGCCTTCCCCACCCCGTGAGTGCGGTCATATTGGGCACCAAACCACGCAATCCGAGTTGAACCTACCTGGTTTCCTGACGTGATTCACGCGTTAGGCATCCTGCCGGACCGGCGCCTCGTCGCTCTCGATGCTCGGGCTTCCCTATTCACCG
The DNA here is from genome assembly GCA_964615515.1 of uncultured Gemmatimonadaceae bacterium. Taxonomy (GTDB): domain Bacteria; phylum Gemmatimonadota; class Gemmatimonadetes; order Longimicrobiales; family Gaopeijiaceae; genus Bin94. Next base: position 39 of record CAZTOF010000363.1, on the reverse strand, counting down.
GTTGCCCGCTCCCCCCGCCGGATCCGGTACCCCTCCACC
>CAZTOF010000362.1:0-1790 GCA_964615515.1 uncultured Gemmatimonadaceae bacterium | reverse complement strand
GGGTGTCCGGCCCGCGTCCGGGCAGCGGGGGTTGGAGTCCGCCGACGTCGGCCGCGGCGCCCTGAATCCCCCCCTTGAGCGGATCGGGCTCCAGCTCTACACCGTCCGCTCCCTCATGGCGGAGGATGTGGCCGGGACCCTCGACGCGGTCGCCGCCATCGGCTACGACGAGGTCGAGTTCGCGGGCTACTTCGGCCACGACCCGGCCGAGATCCGCGGATGGCTCGACGGCGCGGGGTTGTCCGCGCCCGCGTCGCACGCGCTCATGGAGCACCTCACCGGTGCCGGGCTCGAGGCTTCGCTCGAGACGGCGGGTGTCGTCGGTCACCGCTGGCTGGTCCTGCCGTGGGTCGGCGAGGAGATGCGCACGCCCGACGGCTACCGGCAGCTTGCGGAGATGTTGAACTCGGCCGGGGAGGCCGCCGCACCCGCGGGCGTCCGGGTCGCCTACCACAACCACGCCTTCGAGTTCGATGCGCTGGACGAAAACGGCGCCACCGGATACGGGCTCCTTCTCGAGCACCTCGACCCCGCGTTGGTGGACCTGGAGATCGACTTCCACTGGTCGGCGGTGGGAGGCGTGGACAGCGCGGGCCTGCTGAGGGAACACCCGGGACGCTTCGCCCTGTGCCACGTCAAGGACCTGACCGCCGACGGACGCATGGCGGACGTGGGCGCGGGGGTGATCGACTGGGCCGGGCTCTTCGCCCTCTCCGGCACGGCGGGACTGCGGCACTTCTTCGTCGAGCACGACCAGCCCGGCGACCCCCTCGCGTCCATCCGGGCCAGCCATCGTTACCTGTCCACGATGTAGGCCCGCGGACGCCCGACCTTTCACCTCCATTGAGACTAAGGGGAACCAATCGATGAATGACGGATCCGGTGGAAACGGCGCCGTGAACAGGGAGCGCCTCTTTCTGGGCAGCTGCGTGGCGCTGATCGCCACCTCGGTGGCGTTTGCGACGGTGGCCGCGATCATGTTCACGCTGAAGGGCGAATTCGTGCTGACGAACGCCGACGTGGGCTGGATCGCGGGTGCCGGGCTGTGGGGCTTCGCGGTTTCGCAGGTGGTCTTCGCGCCGCTCTGCGACACCCTCGGGATGCGCACGCTGGTGCGGATGGCCTTCGTCGGCCACCTCGGCGGTGCTCTCATCATGATCTTCGCCAACGGATTCGGGACCCTCTTCGCGGGGGCGCTCGTCATCGCCATGGCCAACGGACTGGTCGAGGCCGCCTGCAACCCTTTGGTCGCGGCGCTCTATCCCGACAACAAGACCGTCAAGCTGAACCGGTTCCACGTCTGGTTCCCAGGGGGGATCGTGCTCGGGGGACTGGCCTCCTTCGGCCTCGACAGCGCCGGGGTCGAGTCCTGGCAGCTGAAGGTCGCCCTCATCCTGATCCCGACCGTCGCGTACGGCGCGCTTCTGCTGGGCCAGCGCTTCCCGGCCACCGAAGGGGTTCGATCCGGCGTCTCCATGGGGGAGATGTTCCGCGCCACCCTGACCACGCCGCTCATGCTGCTGATGCTGCTGTGCATGGCGATGACCGCGTCGATCGAACTCGGTCCCAATCGCTGGGTAACCGCCGTGCTGGAGGCGGGGGGGATGAAGGGGATTCTGGTTCTCGTCTACGTGAACGGGATCATGGCGGTCATGCGCTACTGGGCCGGGCCGGTGGTACACCGCCTGTCGCCCACCGGCATCCTGCTGGTCTCGGCGGTGCTCTCATCATGATCTTCGCCAACGGATTCGGGACCCTCTTCGCGGGGGCGCTCGTCATCGCCATGGCCA
>CAZTOF010000361.1:0-2752 GCA_964615515.1 uncultured Gemmatimonadaceae bacterium | reverse complement strand
GTAGGGGGGCGAACCCTCGGTCCGAAAACGGCTGGTTCTCCAGCGGCACATTGGGCTTCCCGCGGCCCTGGGATTGGGGGCGGACGTGAGCTTGGCCCAGACCGACATGGCGCTGTCCCGTCCGCGGTGCCAAGATAGAGTATCCTGGAACCTTCCACCTGGAACGGGGGCCGCCGCTTTGCTGAAGGTGTTCGAGATCTGCGCCGGAGCGGGTGGGATGGCCCTGGGCCTGGAGAACGCAGGTTTCCTGGCGGTGGGACTGGCCGAGGTCGATCGGGATGCCTGCGCGACCCTGCGAACGAATCGACCTCAGTGGCCGGTGCTGGAGTGCGATATCCGCCAGCTCGACCCCAGTCACTACCAGGGTGTGGACCTTTTCGCGGGAGGAGTGCCATGCCCTCCGTTCTCGGTGGCCGGAAACCAGCTTGGCGCGGCTGACGACCGGGATCTCTTCCCCTCGGCTTTGGACATGATCGAGCAGATCCGGCCGAAGTCGATCTTCCTCGAAAACGTCCCCGGTTTCGCTTCCAGTCGCTTCAGCTCCTATCGAAGGAATCTGGCCACGCGCCTCAACAGCCTGGGCTACTGGGTGGACTGGCGAGTCCTGAACGCGAGCGACTACGGAGTTCCGCAACTTCGCCCCCGGTTCATTCTCGTCGCCGTGCAAGAGCGCCTCGCTCGCTTCTTCGCCTGGCCCATCCAGACACCGGCCGAGCAGACGGTCGGGGAGTGCTTGGTCGACCTGATGAGCCAAGGCGGATGGCCGGGAGCCCGCGCGTGGGCGAGGCGGGCGAATGGAATCGCGCCAACGCTGGTCGGCGGTTCGAAAAAGCACGGAGGAGCTGATCTCGGACCGACCAGGGCCAGAGCAGCCTGGAGCAAGCTCGGCGTGAATGGCCTGTCGTTGTTGGACGAGCCACCGGGACCGGACTTTCCGGTCACGACGGCACCTCGGTTGACCGTCCGGATGACGGCACGGATCCAGGGTTTTCCAGACTCCTGGCAGTTGGCCGGAAAGAAGACTTCCTCCTATCGCCAGATCGGAAACGCGCTGCCACCGCCGGTCGCTGAGGCGATGGGTCTTTCGCTGGCCAGTGCCTTGATGGAGAGAGTACCGGAGAGGCGTGCGGGGCAGCAGTTGACGCTGCAGGCGTAGTTGGCATGACGAGGCGGCGCAGTTGACATGACGAGCGGGATGCTCCTGGGTGCTCGCCGTGACTTCCATCGGGCGCTCCAATCGAGGCTCTGGTCACGCCGCGAGGAGATACCAAGCAATTCCGACAAGGATAACGCGACCAGCGTAGGTATCGGCCTCGCCTTGGCGGAGGTCGTCAGCGTGACCCTCGACCGGAAGCGCTTGGGCGGTTCGGCGGCTGGAACGGAGTTCGAACGACGGACGAGAGACTTCCTCGCGGCCACGTTTCCGCAGTTGAAGCACCTTCGGCCGGGTGTCTGGCGGATCAAGGCGGGCGCGGCGATCTCGCGGTTCGAGCAGTACGCTCATCTTGACGCCCTGGAGCACGCCGCACGGGAAAACGCGGAGCTCGCGGCGGCCCTGGGAAGCGACTACACCATCAAGCCGGACATCATCATCACTCGCGAAGCCGAGCCCGACGAACGGATCAACCTCAACGACCACTTCGTGGACAATGAGTCAGCCCGGTTCACCCCGTTGCGAAGCCGGAACACGGGTCTGGAGATTCTCCACGCCAGTGTCTCCTGCAAGTGGACCATACGCAGCGACCGCACCCAGAACTCCCGCGCCGAAGCCCTCAACCTGCTGCGTAACCGGAAAGGGCGGGCTCCGCATATCGCGGTTGTCACGGCCGAACCCCTGCCGAGCAGGTTGGCATCGATCGCGATCGGGACGGGGGACATTGACTGCACCTACCATGTGGCTCTTCACGAACTCCAGGAAGTCGTGGCGGATGGAGGTTGGGGCGACGCCGAGGAGATGCTCGCGATCATGGTCAACGGGAAGAGGCTGCGGGACATCTCCGACTTGCCGCTCGACCTCGCAATCTAGTCAGATTAGTTGACTAAGTTGGTCGACTCACCTCGATACCGGCCGAAGTCCCCCGAAGAGATCCAGCGCAACATGTCGGCCATCCGCAGTACCGGTGGCAAGACGGAGGTCGCAATCCGTTCGATCCTGCACCGGCGTGGTCTGCGGTTCTGGAAGAACGATCCCAGGCTGGTGGGGAAGCCGGACATCGTGTTCCCCGGGGCGCGGGTGGTGGTATTCATCGACGGGGACTACTGGCACGCCCGAGTGCTGCGCGAGAAGGGGCCGGAGGTGCTGTACGCCCGGATCAAGACTGCCAACCGGGACTACTGGATCGACAAGTTCACCAAGCGGGTGAAGCGGGATGACGAGGTGACGGCGGCGCTGGAGGAGGAGGGGTGGACGGTGCTGAGGTTCTGGGAATCGGATGTTCGGGGGGATTTGGAGGGAACCGCAGACATGATCGAGGGTATGGTCCGACGGGCCCGGCCGCGCCCATAAGCCGTTCCTCCTCACTATCCCAGAAGGACAAGGCTCCGACCCACTTCCCCAAGGTCTTGATTTGATACCTTCCACCCTTTCGGGTAGCTCGATGATCCAGACACCCACGGTACGAAGCCGGGACCAAGATTGCCTCCGCTTTCTTTCCATATTCCCCAATCGAACCCTAGTTGACAGTGTGGACCGCCCCCCTACCGAAACCCCTCCTGCAACCTCTCCAACCTCTCCGCCCCCGGACACAGCTCC
>CAZTOF010000360.1:0-2127 GCA_964615515.1 uncultured Gemmatimonadaceae bacterium | reverse complement strand
AGTCGGGTTACTCGGAAGTGGTTTGCGTCCCAAGTGATCAGTCCGTCCGCGTGGCGAGCGATCCCGGCCAGATTTTTGTAGTCGCCGGGACCTTCTCCATGCCTGCCTTGCCGAGAAAGCGGCCGGCCCGCAGCATCCAGGATCAGGACTTCGTGCGACTGGATATCGGCGATAGCTATGCCGTCGCCGAAGAAGACCGCTCCGGAGACCCTGCCCAGCGGCAGAGACTCGTCCGATCCCACCACCAGGCTTGGTTCCGCGGCGATCCGCAATGACTCGTTACTAGCCCACGGGGAGAACATGTCCACGACCGCCGCGCGAGCAGTGGCCCCCGGGTCCGACGACTCGTCCAGACAGGCGGCGAAGAGCACCAGACAGGAAACGCCCAGCATTGGTTTCGGCAGCGGTCTGCGGCGGACGCCCATAACGGCCGCCTAGCGCGACTGTTCGATCAGTTCGAGGAACTGTTCCTCGTTCGCGTACCCGACGTGCCTCCCAAACTGGTAAAAGAACGTCGGGGTTGAGGTTACCCCCAGTGCCTCTCCGAGCCTCATGTCTTCCTCCAGCCTTCGTCCCGTTGCTTCGTCCATAAGGCAGCTCTCGTACGAAGCCAGGTCGGCCACGCCGGCGTTCTCGGCGAGCGTTTTCCAGTCCCCGGTTTCCTGCCACTCCGTCGACTCGAAGAGTAGTGAATGGAACTGTGGGAACCGTCCCTGCTCCTCGGCGCAGATCGCCGCGCGCGCGGCGCCTTCCGCCTTGGGGTGGATGACCGTCAGCGGGTAGTGGCGGAATCCGATCGTGACATCCGGATGGGATTCCATGACAGCCTCCAAGTGTGCGTCCGAATCTCGGCAGAACGGACACTCGTAATCCCCGAACTCGATGATCATCGCGGTGCTCGTGCCGACCATGTCCATGCGAGCGCTCGTTGCCGCCAACGCCTGCCAGTGCTCCTCGACGAGCACTGACAGGCGGGCCTGCGCCCTCCAAGCGGCGAGGCGCGTTCGGATCGGGCTCTCGGGCAAGAACACGACGGATAGGAGCACCGCCAAGAGCCCGAGGTTCAGGAGATGGCTGGACCAACTAGTTTCCTTCTTGCCCTTGTTCCTTTTTCCCATTTCGCTTGAGATAGGGTCTAGGGTCAGCAGGTAGGGTCTAGCAGGTAGCCCCCGGAACCACTCCCTGCCCGCAGTCGACCGTGCAGGTATCGCCGGATGTTTCGCACACTTCGATGAGACCCCCATCGCCGCAGTGCAAGGTGTAGTGCTTCTCTTTCAGCACGCAAGGCTGCGTAGGACCCTCAGCGGCGGCGGGCGGCGTAGCCAGTGCCACGACCACCGCTGTCATCAGCAACTTCCTGATCGTCTTCGCGACCAACATCAAATACCTCCTTGGAAAGTGTGGAGCCCGCCCTATCCATGAGCGAACCGACGAAGCTAGCCCTCGTGTCAACCCCACCCTTCAAGGAGCGCTGAGATGAGCGGGTGGGGCATTGGCTGACTACATCCCGAGGCCGGAATGAAACCGATTGCGGATGAAACCCGTAAGATGCCGCCCCTCGGGTTACCGAAGCGTGAAGGGCAGCACGACCAAACGAGACGAAACGGAGGAAACGCGTAGTCAGGTTGATCCCCCCCACGGACGAACCGATGCCCGTGTCCATCGACGCGGGCGCTAGCGGGATCAGTCGCCGCTCCGGCATCGGGGATACGTGGACGGCCCGGCATCGCTGGCCTCCGTCCGACCGCCGACCGACCTTCGCGAGGTCCGTCTGAACGGGTCCCCCGGAGCGCTTGCGGAGGTGCTCCGCCACCGCGTCGGCGGCGGCGGGCGCCGGGTCCGGGGCGCGGCGCCCACGGGGGTGCTTGGCGCGTCTAAGGTCGGTCAGTATCCATCTCACAAGCGGACGCCCGTTTTTCACGAAGCAACCGGCCTCGCAACGCCCCTTTGCGACGCTTCCGCTTCGGCGCCCGTTCTTGCCCGGTTCGATCATCCGTGAACGCTCCCCGCCGGGCTGGGCGTCGGGAAGGCCGGGCAGGAGTACTCGCGCGGCCTTCCCGACGCCCAGCCCGGCGGGGAGCGTTCACGGATGATCGAGAAGGGCAAGAACGGGCACCGAAGCGGAAG
>CAZTOF010000359.1:0-1724 GCA_964615515.1 uncultured Gemmatimonadaceae bacterium | reverse complement strand
CGCCAGAAGGCGCCCAGCCCCTGCTTTGGCTTCATCTGTCGATCCCGTCCGGTCATCACCAGGCGACAACGCACCATGCACACCGCATTATGCACACCGCAGTCCCATTATGGGACCCCCGAGGGTTGGGTTTCGCTAGTGCGAACATGGTTGCCCCACCGCGCCGCGGAAGGACGGGTGGGTCCCGGGCCCAGCAAACGAGAACCGAATACGAATCCCGCCGCTCGTATCAGTAACACCATTATCCTTGCTAATCACTAATGATCATTCGAGATTAGCAATCATGATCATACGACGCTACGCCGCACAGGTCCAGCGCGATCTCGCCACCTTCTCCTCGGTCGTACTCCTCGGGCCCCGCCAGGTGGGGAAGACCACGCTCGCCCGGGCCATTGCCGACACGGATCCAAACTCCATCTACCTGGACCTGGAGGATCCCTCCGACCAGGCGCGTCTGGGGAACACACGCGACTATCTCGACCTGCACCGGCATCGGCTTGTCATCCTGGACGAGGTTCAGCTGGTGCCCGATCTCTTCCGGATCCTGCGCGGACAGATCGACATACGGCGCCGCGCGGGTCGCGCCTCGGGACACTTCCTGCTGCTGGGGTCGGCGTCGGGGATGCTGCTTCGCCAGTCCGCCGAGTCGCTCGCGGGACGCACGGCGTATCATGAACTGCCGGGGTTCGATGCGCTGGAGGCCGGTTCCGACCTCACCCGGTTGTGGCTGAGGGGCGGATTCCCGGAGAGCTTCACCGCGACGGACGACGATCTCAGCACCCGCTGGCGAGCGAACTTCATCCGCACCTGCCTCGAGCGCGACCTCCCCCAGTCGGGACTCAGGGCTCCGGTCGAGACGCTTCGCAGGTTCTGGACGATGCTGTCCCACCGGCAGGGCTCGGTCTTCAACGCCGCAGAGTTCGCGCGGAGCCTCGGGGTCTCCGTGCCATCCGTCAACCGCTACACCGACACCCTCGTCGACATGATGCTGCTGCGGCGGCTTCAGCCCTACCACGCCAACGTGGGAAAGCGGCTCATCAAGTCGCCCAGGGTCCTCGTGCGTGACAGCGGTGTCGTGCACGCTCTTCTCAATATCCGGTCCCTGGACGACCTCCTGGGGCACCCGATCGCGGGCGCCAGCTGGGAGGGCCTTGTCGTCGAGAACCTGATCGGAGCCGCTCCCGTCGGCACGGACGCGTTCTTCTACAGGACCAGGTCCGGGGCCGAAATCGACCTGTTGCTGCTGCTCCCCGGGCAGGAGCTGTGGGCGATCGAGGTGAAGCGCTCGTCGGCACCGCGAGTACCGCGGGGATTTCGCGTTGCCACCGCGGACATCGCGGCCACGGCCAGCTTCGTCGTGTACCCGGGGACCGAGACCTATCCCCTCGGGGACGGGATCACGGCCATTCCATTGCCCGCGCTCATGGAGCGGCTGATCGCGCGGGGCTAGTCGCGGCGGTATGGGCCGGCGACAGACTGCGCACGGGCCGGCGACAGCAAGCACCGCGCCACGTTGCCCGCCGCGCGTGCGCCAGCCACTATCCTCGCCAAGCGTCCCGCTCCCAAGGAGGATCCCATGTGCCGCCGCCCGTCCCGCCTGGCCGCCCCGACCCTTCTCCTCGCAGCCGCGGCCATGCTCGGCCCGCCGGCACAGCAGAACGCCCACGCGCAGTCGCGCTCGCCCATCCAATCCGACACCCGCTGGACCCTGGCAGCGGTGGGAG
>CAZTOF010000358.1:0-1529 GCA_964615515.1 uncultured Gemmatimonadaceae bacterium | reverse complement strand
ACCCCGTCGCACCCCCACTCTGCGCAGCGGATTTCTCGAACTCCCCATCGCTTCCCCCCTTCGGTTTTCCTTCCGGGCGCCCCGGTTCGGCAAGATCCCCTACCGCACCTCTCCAGGCAACCTCTTCACCACGATGGTCGGCACGTCCATCTCGTCGAACTCCCAGTAGGCGACGAGCCCGTCCGGTCCGAACGCCGCCGGCATCTCCGGGGCGCCCGCCGCGAACGTCCCCACGTACTTGCGATCCCCGCCGAAGACATCGATGGGCCCCTCTTCGTCCCACGGCTCCTCGCCGTGCCGCTGGATCCACAGGCCGCCGTCCCAGGTGGCGCGCACGCCCCGCACGACCGGGATCTCTTCGTAGAACTCCCGGTTCTCGGCCTCTTTCCGCATGGTCTCCATCATGTCCGGCATCATGGCCGCCATCATCTCGCGTGCCTGGGCCAGGTCCGGATCTGCCGTCTGTCCTTCGAATTGGCTTTCCATCTCACGGATTGCAGCGGCGATCGTCCCCTCCCGGATGCTACGGGTCACCGCCTTCGGAGAGACCGGCCTGGTCAGCACGCCGATCACCTCTCCACCGGGTCTGGCCAGCTTGATGGCGTAGGCCGAGGAGTCGGACCAGGCGATGGTGCCGTCGGGCAGCAGGTCCCAGAAGAAGCCGGGCTCGAAGTACCTGACGTCGCCGAACATCTTCATCATCGCGGAGGGATCCGCCAGGTCCTCCGGACTAAGGGTCTGCGCGTTCTCCTCCCGCGGAACCCGCCACCCCTGCAGGACCGGCGTCGACGAAGCGACATCTCCGTCGAGAGCGAGCCGCTCGAGTCCACGGTCGTCGACCCCGGTCTCCTCCACCTCCGCATCCCCACCCATGGCCTCGGCCATCAGGCCAGCCATTTGACCCATGGCCGCGGGCGCGCCCTGGGCGATCAGGGCGTTGCCCAGCGGATCGGCCTTGATCCCGCTCCTGGCCCCGGTGAACATGGCCATGGGGCCCTCGGCGGCGCTCATCTTCACGAACCGTGCGAATTCTCCTTCGGCGCTGAAGACCTGGTAGGCGGCGTGCCCCACGTCCGACACGGCGAAGCGGCCGTCCCGCCAGACAACCAGCTCCATCGCCCTTCTGAACTCGCCGGGTCCCTCTCCCTTGCGCCCGGTGGTGCGCACCAGTCCTCCCTGCGGGTCGACGACCACGACGTGACCGGCCTCGTCGTCGAGGACGTACAGGTTGCCGGCCGCGTCGAAAGCCACGTCGGTGGAGCCCTCGAAAAAGGCCCACTCCGGCGCATTCATGCCGCCCACCCGGTAGACTTCGGGGAAGTCGCCGGAAAGGGGACGGTCCTGTGCGGCCGCCTCGTGCCCGGCACCCGCCAGCCCGGCTCCCGCCGCGATGATCAATAGGTTCCTCATGTTCTGCATCTCCTGTCTCTCCTGTGAAGGGTTTTCCCCGTGCTCCCCAGCGCGCTCGCGATACGTTCCGGCCAGCGGGAACGTTCCCGGCCCATCCAGGATACGTCCACCCCGTCAAC
>CAZTOF010000357.1:0-6131 GCA_964615515.1 uncultured Gemmatimonadaceae bacterium | reverse complement strand
AAGGCGGACAACCCCCCCCGTTCCCCCTTCCCGCGATTCTCTCGCTGGAGCGGACGCCCGAAGTTTTCCACACGGCGAAACATGTGCTAGATTACGCACGGGACCGGGCTTTGCGCGAATGCGGAAGCGTCAGTCATGTTGCCCGGAAAAAGAGCGGCGGCCAGCAGCGCGACCCCATGTGTTCGACGTCATGGGGGCGACGGGGCGACCGTGCACGAGGTGAGGACAGGACCGAACACGGGCTACTACTTCGTGGACTACTGGTCGTACTCGGTCCACCGCTACCGGCAGATCAACGAACGGCTGTTCAGCAACGGCCCAAAGGAGATACCGGACGGAGACAGCACGGTGCGCCATTGGGACCTGCTGAAGAAGTACAACAGGCCCCCGGAACTGGCGCTGGCCGGGACGTGGGCGCACGAGGGGTACGGCCAGAACGGCGCGAAGGGCCACCAGGGGCAGATCGAAAAGGCGCTGCGGTGGGGCAAATGCGGCGACGCGGGCAGAATCGCCGCCCGGATCGTCGCGCCGACGTTTGAGAAGGCGCGGGATTTGCGGGACGCAACGGAGGAAATCGCCGACACGGCGTTCGTCATGGCCACCCTTCACAACCACGTCTACGGCAACCACGGGGCGGGCTCGCCGGTCGTCTTCTGGAAGACGGGGGAGGCATGGCGCATAGGCAACCACCAGGACCGCCACAACCCGAAGCAGAACTACAGCTTCAGCAGCCCCGGATGCGACTGGAGATCGTTCTAGAAATGCACGGGAAAGGAGACCCGAAAATGACGATCCGAAACACGACGCTCGCCGCCGTTCTCGCGGCGGCTTTTGCCGCGCCGCCCGCGCTGGCGGCGCAGGAGTACGAGCTGCCGGACTCGCTGGCCCGGTATGAGATTCCCGCCGATCCGAACGAACTTGTCCGGCAGGTAGCGGCGGGGGGACGGGGAGCATGGAGGATATTCGTTCCCGGTTGCCCGTCCGAAGGCGGGTGGGCCGGAGCGGCGTTCGCGGCCATGACGGAGGCGGCGGAGACCGACCCGCACGTTCAACGCGAACTGGCGCGGGCCATAGGTGCCGAACTCCAAACAGCCAGGGACCATGAACACGGGGGCCGGGACAAGAACGCTCCTCTGCGATGCCCGGCCGAGCATCCCGCCCTCGAGGCGTGGCTCGCCGCGCAGTTGCGGCGGGAGTGGGAGCGTGGGCTGCTGGCTCCGGACGCGGACGGGATGGGCCGCAGCGTGGTGGTTGGAACGCTGCTCCGTGAAATCGTGTCCGGAACGGAGGCGTCCACGCGGGAGCTCGCCCGCGACATCGCGCGCGATCCGGGGGTGTGGGAGCCGTGGCGGGAGCATGCGGCCCGTGTTCTCCGGTTCCTCTACTTCGGCATGGGAGACCGGAACAGTCCGCAGGTGAACTCTCCGGAGTGGGGGCGCTACATCGACGCCTACGAGGCGGCGTTGTTCGACTTGGCCGCCGGTGCGCCGCTTCCCGAATACGAGGGGGAAGCGGCGCGGATCGTGGGGCTCGTTCGCGGCCGCGACGCCTTCGGGCGAAAGTACGAGCGGGTGTTGCGGGCGGCGGGCCGGGAGGCGTTCTGGAAGTAGGCCGGAGCGAAAAAGCAGGGCCGGGCGCTTCTACTCCGCCAGGGATGACGGGCTCGCCACCGACGCCATGGGATGACTACATTGCACCATTCCGACACCAAGTCACCCTGGACAGCGAGAACAGCATGGCCAAGTACATGTTCCGAACCAGCTATACGCAATCCGGACTCAAGGGGCTGCTCGCGGAGGGCGGCACCGGCCGGGAGGCGGCGCTACGTAAGACGATCGAGGGTGCCGGGGGCAGCCTGGAAGGATTCTACTACGCCTTTGGCGAATGCGACCTGTACCTGATCGCCGAGCTACCCGACGAAACGGCGGCCACCGCACTCTCCCTGAACATCGCCGCCGCGGGTGCCCTCACGGTATCGGTGACCGTGCTGATCACCCCGGAAACCGTGGACGAAGCAGTCCGACAGTCCATACCCTACCGGCTGCCGGGCGCCTGACCCACTGAAAGCGGTACAACCTTCCGCCCCGGCGGCGGGTGCGGATGCCGCCGGCGGCCCGAGGGGTCCACGGGCACGGCCGGGCGCCCCGGGCCGAAGCTCGGGAGGGATTCCGTCCTGAAGACACTCACCCCGGGAGGATCGAACCGAACCGGGGCCCGGCCCGCTCTTCGCTCCGGCGAATTCGTGTCCCTCATCGCCCTGTTGATGTCGCTCGTGGCGCTCTCGATCGACGCGATGCTGCCCGCGCTTACCGAGATCGGCCGCGACCTCGGGGTACCCCGCCCCAAAGACACCCAGTTCGTCGTCACGGCTGTCTTTCTGGGGCTGGGCATCGGCCAGATTCTCTTCGGCCCGCTCTCCGACCGCGTCGGACGGCGGGCCGCCATTCACGCCGGCCTCCTCCTGTTCATGGCGGGATGTATCGTGAGCATCTTCGCGCCCACATTCGCCGTGATGATCGCGGGACGGGTCCTCCAGGGCATCGGGGTCGCGGCACCGCGCATCGTGACCATCGCGATGGTGCGCGATCAGTACAAAGGCCGCCGCATGGCCCGCGTCATGTCGCTTGCGATGTCCGTGTTCATCCTTGTTCCCACCGTCGCTCCGGCACTCGGCCAGGGGATCCTGTGGCTCGGAGGCTGGCGCGCCATATTCACCACCATCCTCGCCGTCGCGGCGGTCGCGTTGGCGTGGTTTGCGGTTCGCCAACCTGAAACCCTGCCCGCCGCACACCGCAGACCCCTGTCCCCACGGGAATTCGGCGGTGCCGTCCTGGAGGTGCTGAGAAGCCGCCCGGCGCTCGGATACACCCTGGCCACCGGATGCGTCTTCGCGCCGTTCCTGGCCTACCTGAGCTCGGCCCGGCAGATCTTCCAGGATGCGTACCGGACCGGCGCGTTCTTCCCGCTCTGGTTCGGTGTGCTGGCCCTGGCCTTCGGGTGCGCCTCGCTCGTCAACGGCCGGCTGGTGATGAAGCACGGAATGCGCCGGCTCTCGCTGGCGGCGACGGTAGCCGTAACACTGGCATCGCTCCTCGCGTGGGCGCTGGCCTTCGCCTTCGATGGGCTTCCGCCGTTCGGAATCTTCGTGGGCTACCTGCTCGTCGCCTTCTTCTGCATGGGCCTCACCTTCGGCAATCTCAACGCGCTCGCGATGAAGCCGTTGGGCCACATCGCGGGAGTGGGGGCGGCGGTGGTGGCTTCGCTCTCCACGCTGATCGGCGTGCCGTTCGGCGTGCTCGTGGGCCAGAGCTTCGACGGGACCTTGTATGCCCAGATTGGCGCTTTTGCCGTGTTCGGTGCGGCCACGCTGGCCGTTTCGCGGTGGGCGGAGGGTGGCGGGGCTGTCCGGGACCACGCCGGAGGATGAACTGACCGCGCGTCATCCGGACGGCGCTCGAGACCCCCTCGGCAGCGTCGTCGAGTCAGGACCCGGCTGCCGCGCGGTCCGTGGCAGCGTGTCCCTCTCGACATCGGCCGCGGCGGCGGCCCGCGGAAGCGACGCCCGCGCCTCGAGCCGCCTGATCGCAGCCGAGACCGCCTGGGCGGTGGGGTTCCGCCCGCCGAGGTTCCTCAGGACCTTGCGGAGCCGGGGCAGCGCCTCCACCGCGTTGATCTCGGCAAGCGCGCTGGCCGCGTGTGTGCCGGAAGACCCCTCGAGCGCGTGGCCGAGGGCCGCGATGATCGGTGCCCTGTACTCGCGTCCGCGCTCCTTGAGACGCCCGATATCGCCTCCGAGCGCCGCGAGCACGGTCTCTGCCAGCTTTCCTTCACCCAATTGTCCCAACGCCTCGGCGGCCCGGTCACGAACGGGCCTGCCGTCGGCTTCCCGGATGTCGCCGAGCAGGGGGATGAGCGGGCCGATCGCCTCCCGGTGCCCGATCTTCGCGAGTGCGTGGATCGCCGGGGCCCTGAGCCGGCCGTCCCCGTCCCATAGAACGGATGCGAGGGCCGGGACGGCCGCGGGGTACCCGAGCCGTCCGAGTGCGGCCGCGGCGGCGCGGCGCGGCGTGTCCCCGTCCCAGAGGACGTAGTCGTCCGTGATCCGGCCCCCGGGCGAGCGCAGGCGCCGAATGTGGAGCTGAACATCGTCCTCGGACGGCGTACCTCCGTAACAGAGGTGCTGCAGGACCTCGGCGAAGAGCTCGAACAGGTTCCGGAGCCGCGTCAGATCCTTGATGGTCTCGGCCGACCGGAAATGGAGTTCGTCCACCCCGGCGGGGAACTTGCTCAACCACCCCTCGTGGCCCTTGACGGAGAGGCGAACCCGGCGCTGGGCATTGACAAGGCGACGGATCTTCGCGTTGTCGAAGAGATGCCGCACGCGCCGCGGCGCATTGCCCTTGATCACGAAGTCCCGATCGAAGCGGGGGTGGCCGACCTCGATGTCCTGCATGCCCAGCCCCTTCCCCAGCTCGCTGAAGACGCTCGCCCGGTAGACTTCGAACCTGAAGCCGCCGGGATTGGAATAGGGAGCACGCAGCCGTGTGTAGGTCGCGTGCGTCGTGCCCGCGCTCTCCGTGTACGTGTCGAGCGTGATGGTCCAGTCGAGGGTTCGGACCTGGACTGCATACGGGGTGAACAGGTCACCCTCGCGGAAGCTCCCGCCCACCTCGTCGGCAAGCTGCCGCCAGACCTCCTTCCGGCTCGGTCCGAAGAGGGCCTTCAGGAAGTTCATTCGGCAGGTCCCCCCGCGCTCACCGTCTCGATGTCGCTCATGGCATGTCCCGCGTTCAGCGCAACTGCACCACCGGGTGCCCGACCCTCAGGTCTGTCTTCCGGTGCAGGTCATGAACGGTTACGCACAGCCAGCGATTCTCGTCAACCGAGTAGGTGACGCGCAGCCGCGGCGCCATTCCCCTGCCGGCCGGGTTCAGCGGCAGCGCCGGGTCCGCCTCGTTGAGGCACAGGCAGAAGGCCCGTTCGCCCGCGGTCGCGGGGACGAAGTAGCGGGATCCGTTGGGTCGCTCGGTCCAGTCGACCGGACGCCCGGCGACGCGCCCGATCTCGCAGACGAAGAGGTTGATGTGCTGCTGGCCGTCGAAGCCGGGGGCGTAGTAGCGCGTCACGAAGTTCTCGACCGTCGGGAATCGGGTTCCCCCGGGGATGAGCAGCTCGTACTCGGCCTCCCTGTCGTCCTCGGGCAGGAGGCGGAGCGCGTAGTCGTGGTAGATGAAGTCCTCCACGTGCGCCCCGCCCGCGAAGATGCACGCGCCTCGCGCGACCGCCTCGAAGGGGAGCCATTCCCGCACCTTCTCCCGGCCGAGCACCTCGCCCACCACGCCCCGCACCTCGGGAAGCAGCGTTGACCCGCCCTCGAGGATCACGTCGTCGATGTCGCCGGGAGGAACGCCGTGACGGGTGCCGAGCTCGGTGAGCAAGGCGTCCAGGAGCTCCCGGATGTGGCCGTACAGGCCGTTCTCGGCCAGGATGTCGCGCAGCACCGGGTAGTCCAGCCTCCCGAACGACTCGTTGCGGAAGGTGAAGTCCCCCTCGCTCCCCGCGCTCGCGAGCAGCTTCACGCGCTCGGCCTCCCACCGGAGCGCCACCTCCCATTCGGGCCAGTCGTGCAGCGCCGACGGAACGAACCGTTCCAGGATCCAGCGGTCGATGTCGTCGCCGCCGAGCCCGACGGCCTGCTTGGCCAGCACCTCGGCGCGGCCCGTTTCCACCGTGCGCGCGCCGTGGGTTCTCACCACCGCGGCCTCCATCGATCCGCCGCCGAAGTCGAAGGCCACGAGGGTTGTGGGGCGTCCCACGTCGACGCCGTAGCCGAGGGCGGCCGCGACGGGCTCGTCGAGGGTGCGGAACACGATCCCGGCCTGCCTGCCCCGCAGCCGCGCCCATGTGCGGTCCCACCAGCCGCGCCGCTTCACGCGCCGGATGATCGCGCGCAGTTCGGCCCGGTACGTTTCGTAGAACCCGCTCGGCGTGGCGATCGTGACGTCGGCGACCTCTTCGCCGAACCGCGTCTCGAGGGCGGCGATGACCTCGCGCAGGAAGAAGGACACGACGTCCTGGGCGGTGAAGGCGCGCCCGCCCACGCGTGCAAGGGCCCGGCCGCTCTCCGTGCC
>CAZTOF010000356.1:0-3463 GCA_964615515.1 uncultured Gemmatimonadaceae bacterium | reverse complement strand
GGCGAGGATCGAAGAGGGTGTCGCTACAGCAGGTTCTCCAGCGCCGCTACTCGCTCAACCCAAGGGTGATCGGAATGGATCGGAATCACTGATCGAAATCCGTCGGAATCAGTGATCGAAATCCGTCGGAATCAGTGATCGAAATCCGTCGGAATCAGTGATCGGAATGAATCGGAATCGGTGATCGGAATGATCTGGAATCCGCACGCGCCAAGTCATCCACCGCCTTGTCCATGGCTTCTTTCCGCCGCTCCGCCTCCTCGTGCATCTCTTTAGCGAGTTCCTCCTCCCGCTCCAACTCCGCCAGCAGGTCCCCATACAGGTCCCTCGATGCCCACACCGCGTCCACTGCATCCTCTCCGGC
The DNA here is from genome assembly GCA_964615515.1 of uncultured Gemmatimonadaceae bacterium. Classification (GTDB taxonomy): domain Bacteria; phylum Gemmatimonadota; class Gemmatimonadetes; order Longimicrobiales; family Gaopeijiaceae; genus Bin94. Next base: position 3,099 of record CAZTOF010000356.1, on the reverse strand, counting down.
GTACTCCGCCCATACCTCCGCCCTCTCCATCAGCAGGTCCGCCCATTCCCTTGTTGAGCCCCTCCGCATGAACCGGTCCGCCCACGCTTGCTCTTCTGCGTCCTGGGCCTTGGACATGTACGAAGCCTCCGCCGCCGCCTCCTCGGTCGCCGTCATCGCCTTCGCCGCGCCTCGCGCCGCCCACGCTGCTATCTTCGACCACGCCGCCGCCGCGTATAGAGCCTCCAAGTCGGCGCGCTCCGCGTACTCGGCCGTGTACTCCTCCTCGTAGCGGGCAGCTTCCTCCGCCAACGTCGCGCTGACCGTCGTCGCAGCAGCCGCCTCGTACAACATCGCGGCATTCGCCGCTTCGACGGCCCTTTCCCATGCCGCGTCCGCCATGCGGAAGGCCTCCGCGATCGCAGCGGCGTCCACTGGCCGGCGGTCGGCTCCGCTCACGGCCGATCCTGTAACGCGGCGACAGTCTCGCGAGGCCGTTGCCGGTGGGCACCATTCCGCCGCCGGCGTACGGAAGAAGGTGCCACGGGGCCTAAGGGCGAAGGATCCCTCATTCCCGACCTAGTCTCTTGTGGGCGAACCAACCAGCGACGAACGCTCCGGCCAATAGGACGATGACCAGGATCGGATCCATGCCCTGTTGGAAGACCACCGGGCTATTGGTTGTTGACGATCCCGGGCGATCCGGGGAAGCGACTTCACATCCCGCGACGAGGAGGAAGGCGATCGGGGTTAGCATGGCAGTGAGGCTTTTTCTCGACATGTTCATCTTCCTTGGAATGTCGGGTAAGGGCGGGCAGCTTCAGGTCCGTGAGTTTCTGCGGCACCTGGTCTGAGTGCGAAAGATTGGGATGCTCCTACTTCTTTGGATCGTCCGAGCACAGTGTTCAAGTGGACTCCGATGGTCTCGAAAAGCTCGCTTTTCCTGCGATCGCGGACGGCCCATGTGGCCCCAGTCCAACGACAGGGCATCACTTGGCCGGCTCGCCCGAGGGCTCACAAGTCCGCATGAACACGGGTATGACCTCTTCCCCATCGAACAGGCGGCGGATTTCGGCGCAGTGTTCAAGGAACGTCTTGCTCGGGACGCGCATGTAGGACCAGCAACTGATTTCGTGGCGACCAGCAGCCTCCTCGGCTTCTGCCAAGCGTTTGCCGGCGTCGTCAGCACGCCCGCTGAACCAACTGGCCAAGGCAACTGATTGAAGAGCGCTGGCGTCGCCTCGCATCCACGTCTTGTGGGCATTCGGGTCAACGCGTTCCAGCACCTTCCGGAACACGTTTGGGGAGGGTACTCCCTTAGTCGCCCAATCCGCCATGGCCACGTTGAAAGCGGTAGGCACGGGCATGGGATGACCAGGATCGACCATTGCACCCCTAAAGAACGCGGCAGCGCGTTCAATTTCCCCCACGGCCATACGGGCATACGCAAGGTGCCATTTCCAGTGTTCTCTCTCGCGGGCATGCGTAAAACGCCAGCTCCAGTCGGCCCACTCTGGCGCAGCCGCATCGTCGGCTTTGATCAACTCATCGAGGATCGCAATGGCCGCTCGATACTGACTCACCGACCGGTCCAGCCCAATCGCGACCGCCGCACGCGTCGAGGGTCGAGCCCCTGCTATGACCGGGCTGTTCGCAACTATGCCGCCGACATCTTCGCCCCCAAGCAGTTGAAGGAGGTCAAGCGCCTCAAGCACGAGCGCACGCGGTGTTTCCCCGCTTGGCTCAGCGGAACCATCGAAGCACGATCTCAGCGCCTGCACCGCACCCTCCTGGTCACCGATCAATTGTCTCCCACGAGCCAGATTGAGGAATTCCCGAAGGGTCAATCGACCGACCTGGGATGCCTTGTCCAGCATCGACGCCGCCGCCAAGAGGTCGCCCTCGCGTCCGTAGGCCTCGGCCACCTCCGCGAGGACCTCGGAGTCATCACTGTAGTGCTGCCCGACGCGGTTGAGGTAGCCGGTATGGCTGAGGTAGTCGGTGTGGCGACCACCAGCCGGAACGTGCTGGTCCCGGAGACCGTCGAGCACTCCGGCACGATCGCCGACGTTCCTGGCCCGTATCCTCCGCGTGAGTGCCATGTACGACTTCGCAAGCCTCGTCCCCCGCCGTTCCATCGTGTAGATCGGCTGCGTGAGGAGATCCATGCTGGAGTAGTGCTTGATTTCCGTGAGCCTGTCCGGGCCGGGAATGCCGAGCCGGTCCACAAAGACCTTCCGCCTCCGCGCCAAATGACCGTGCTCATCGTCGGCATCGGGAATCCCTGCCATCACGAAGTGCTGCTCGATGTCGTTGGCCCGTCTGGGTGTCGCGACCTCGGCACGAATGGCCTCGGCCATCTGGGCCGTGCCGCCAAGGCTCTGGTCGTCGGGGCGAAAGAGGGAGACTACGGCGTCCGGCAGGTGCCGCGTGCAGATTCCGCCGACATCCGTGAACCCCGTGCGCGAATCGAGCAGGACGTAGTGGAAGCCGGCGGCCTGCCACTGGGCCCTGACGTCCTCGAACATGACGTAGCCGTCGCGGGCAGCGTAGAGAAGGCCCCAGTCGATGTCGTTGAGCCGTTGTCCGTAGGTGCTGTCGACCGCTCCGGCCGACATCACGGCAAGGTGACCCTGGCAGCCTTCCGGGGTGGCATCGACGATGTAGTCGCTCACGGGCGGCACCCGCATGGTCTCCAGATAGCGGGTGACGAACTCGACTACTCCCGCGTCCGTCGGACCTCGACCGACCTGGTCGGACTCGTCGTCGTTCGCGCCTTGCTTCCATCGGTCGGGGCGGATCGCCGGCGCTTCCAAATCGAAGTCCACCACCAGGACGCGCTGGCCGGAGTCCGCGATCTCGTAGGCCACGTTCAGCAGCGCCAGGGTGCGACCGACCCCTCCCTTGAAGGAGTAGAACGTGACGACGTACATCAGGCTGCCAAAGGTTGCAGACTGAAGTGCGCGCCGGAGTCGCGCAGCTGGGCTACACGGTCGGGCGGCAAAACGCCCGGCTCCGCGCGGACCGGCTCGGGGTTCGCGAGCGACTTCACCCGCAGGAAGATGGCCAGCTCCTGAAGCAACCTCAGGTAGCGGTCGTTGCCAACGTTCTGGATGATCT
>CAZTOF010000355.1:0-2890 GCA_964615515.1 uncultured Gemmatimonadaceae bacterium | reverse complement strand
GGAGCACCCAGTCCACGCCCGCGTCGAGGAGAGTCGAGCGCGCTGGAATGGCAGCCCGACGAATCCAGAGGCCATCCGGGTCCAGCAGGTTGAGCTCCTTCCGCGGTGCCCACCGCGTGTAGGTCGTGACCCACACGCTGCCGTCCGGCAGCGCCAGGAGGCCATCCGATTCGTAGGCGGGGAAGCGATCCGGCAGATCGTCGCGAATGCCGGGCCAGCTCTCCCGCTCGAAGCTCCGCCGCTCCGCAGGAGTGTCGTACCGCGCCAGATAGGCACTCAAGTACCGGTCCAGATGCGCGCTGGTGACTTCGAGATCCGGCCCCGCCCATCGCGCGATGCGCGTGATGCGGCCGGTCCAGTCAACATGCTCTAGTTCGTAGTCGTCGGCCGATCCGTACCACACGCCGGTCGGCGCAACCGCGAAGGCCAAGCTCCTGCCCCAGGTCGCCGGACCGGAACCGCCGCCGTATCTGCGGCGCTCCGTTCCGGGGATTCCCTCGGCCAAGGTGACCACGCTGTCGTCCCGTTCCCAACTCACCGCCATCTCCCAACGATAGGTCTCCCCCACCGCCGCCCTCTGGAGCACATCCCACTCGCTGTCCGGCCACCCAACGAAGACCAGATCCTCGTCGGGCGAGCAGGTGGGGCTGCCATACGGTTGCACTCCGGTCCCGGCAAGCGCCCGTGTGTCGATCACGTTGCCGTCTCGGTCCAGCCTCGTGATGCGGTCCAGATGCCAGTCGAACACCGCGATCGCTATTCCCGGACAGCCCCGAAGCAACCGGACTCCTCCGTACTCGCCCGGTCCTTGACCCTGCCGCCCGCTTGTCCACACATGGCGGCCACGAGCGTCGAACATCCGGATCTCGTAGCTCTGCTCGTCCGCCACGACGATGCTGCCGTCCTCCAGCCGGACGCCGCCTTCTATGTTGCTGAACAGGTATTCGTCGGGGCCGTCGAGCAAGCCCACACGCACCAGCGGCTCGTCGGCGAGCACCAGGTCCGCCTCGCGCGGGGAATCGCTCTCCACGATGGCCTGCTGGGGAACGATTCGGACAATTGCCGGTGCCGTTTCGTGTTCCCGGTCCTCGTACCAGGGCATCGGCTGCCCGTAGTGAGCAATCAACATTTCCTGGACCTCAATTGGCGTCCAGCGAAAGCTCTTGAGACTGCCCCGCAACCGAATCGTCAAGCCGTTCAGTTGGTCGATCAGACCTTGAGGCGTCAGTTCCAGTTCGGCGGGCGGGTTGTCCCGTGAGGGCGCTGCAACGTCGGTGATGTCGCACGCTACGGCGAAGATGGCCAAAAGTGTGGCGAGCGTCCGGTGGGTCGCGGTCATGTGGGGGCACTCCTGAACTGGATTTGGGCGGAAAGCCCAAGAACTGTCACGTCACTTAAACGACGTTCGGTACGAGGCTCAGGGTTGCGCAAGGGTCCTTGCCCCCGCTCCGGTCGGGTCTCGCCGCGGCCCTCGCACTCTAACCATCACCGCCCGCGTTGTTGGGGGTCGAGGGGGCGGAGCCCCTCGCCAGCCCGGTGTCTTACACAGGGTACGCTGGCTTGACGCCCTTAGCCTGCGTCAAGCCAGCGACAACGCCGTCTCGACGGCGGAGTAACCGGAGGGCCGCGTCGTGGCCCGACCGACCCAAAGCAATGGCTCGGCGGCGACCTCGTAGGGCTACTCCGTCCCGGACCAGCCAGCACCACGGTCCACCCGGCTGCGGAAGTGACTCGACGGCTTGAAGACCGGCGCAACACGCGGTGGAACTTCGACCGGCTCGCCCGTTCTGGGATTGCGCGCCGTGCGGGCTTTGCGGTGCCGCACCTTGAAAGTGCCGAAGCCCCGGATCTCGATGTGGTCGCCGCGCGCCAGCGTGTCCTGCACGGCGTCGAGGAACGCATCGACCACGAGCCCGCAATCCCTCTTGGTGACCCGCTGTCCGATCACGCCGGCAACCTGCTCAACGAGGTCGGCTTTGGTCATCTTCTTCTCCTCGCAGGCAAGTGTGGTCAAGTCCAGTAGCTCCACTATGATAGCCTGAGGAGGGGGCTCCGCGTTGATTTAGCGGCCCCGCCCAGGGCCGGGCCGAGTCCTTCGGGAAGACTACATGGGATGACACCGGGTCTCACGGGACGACCGGAAGGCAAACGGGGGAGTCGCGCCAAGTCCGTGGTATTCCGCTATCCACCGCGCAAAGGGTGATCGACGGGGTGACTCCGGTAGGGCTGGTGACATCGTAACCTGTTTTACAACATAAAATTACGTCGTATATCTGTTCGGAGTACCAGACGGAGAAGAGCGAACGGCTGGTCGAAAGCGTAGCGGCAGGGGCTGGGGAGCCCGCTCGGTCCGCAAGCGCCGGCGTTCACGCCAAGCCGGTTCTCCGCCTGGTGGACGATCTCACCGAAATCCTTTCGAAGGGCTTCGAATCGCAGGGCCCAGGCACCGGCCACCGGCATCTCGACACCGACCCCGGCGACCCATCCGACCAGCGTCGGCCGCTCGTCGAAGGAATCGTCGGGGTCCAGCTGCATGCGACCGTCCGTTCCCGCATCGAGATCGGTGAACGAGTTGGAGGCTCCGGCGACCGACACGCCGCTGGCGACGAACACGCCGGCGCGGCCGAGCGATCTGCGAAGACCAATGCGCGCCGTCCCAGCCCAACGCAGCTCCGCCGCCGCCGTTTCGTCCAGGCCGACCGGATCCACTTGTCGCGCAGCCGCCGGAAGGCCGACGAACGTGCCGTCCGCCTCGATCAGGAGCCGGACGCGTCCCAGGCGGAAGTATCGTCCGGCCACCACACCGGCCGCGAATCCGGTGTCGTCGTACTCGAATACCTGGCCGGGGACGCCGTTCGACCCCGTAAAGCCGTCGATGTCGGTCATGCGA
>CAZTOF010000354.1:0-2539 GCA_964615515.1 uncultured Gemmatimonadaceae bacterium | reverse complement strand
GTCCCGGCTGGATCACCCAGCCAGGCACTTCCTCGTTCGATGATCGATCGAGCGCCCCCTCGTCCACGACAGCCGGGATGTCGCCAGTCCCGGCCGGGACGTCCACCCGATGCACTTCCGCCCCGCCGTGGTAGAATCGTGCGCGAACCGGCGGAATCGTCGCACCGCCGGCGTCGGGGACGGTGACGAAGACACGCAGAAGGGCGGGATCGTCGGCGATCAACGGCACGGGGTGCGACCGCGACTGGATCGCCTGGACCAGATAAGCTGCCGATGCCTCTCCTCCGGCATCTGGACAGCGGGCCAATCGGTGCTGGGCGAGTGCCTCCAGCCAGGCGATGAAGGCCGGGTCCGCCGGTGCGCAAAGATCCGTCCCCCCGGCCATGAACCTGCCGAGAGACTCCAGGCGCCCGAGCGAGAGGGGAACCGGGCCGGCGAGATCCGGATTATCGTACAGCATGAGCTGCGCGACTCTCTCCAGGTCTCCCAGTTCCGCGGGGAGCGCACCCGAGAGCCGGTTCTCCGACAGGTCCAGCCATCTGAGGGAGCCGAGCGATCCCAGTTCCGGCGGGATCGGACCCGTCAAGGCGTTCGAGTTGAGCACGAGGTGCTGTAGCCCGCCGAGGTTGCCCAGTCCGGGTGGAATGGGGCCGGTCAGTTCGTTCCCCCGGACACGAAGGACCCGAAGGTACTGGAGATCGGCGAGTTCGGACGGGATCGGACCGGAGAGTTCGTTATACTCCAGAAAGAGCTGCGTAAGGCCTGCGAGATCGCCCAGGCCCGGGGGAATCGGGCCCGTCAGGGCGTTAGCGGAGAGTTCCAGGACGGAGAGGTTACCGAGATTGCCGAGGTCCGCGGGGATGGGGCCGGACAGGTCGTTCCGCGCGAGCCGGAGTTCCACGAGGTTGCCGAGTCCCGAGGGGATCGGGCCTGTGAGGTCATTGTTCTGGATTCTGAGCGAGGTCAGGGATGAGAGGTCGCCGAGGGCCGGCGGAATCGAACCCGTCAACCGATTCCAGGGGAGAGCGAGCTCGCGCAACTCTCCGAGGTTGCCAAGTTCGGAGGGGATGACGCCCTCCAGCCGATTATAACCCAGGAACAGGTGACGCAGCCCGGCAAGGTTGCCGAGTTCGCGCGGAATCTCCCCTTCCAGCCGGTTCCAGTCGAGCCACAGGTGGGTAAGGTCGCCAAGGCGGCCGAGGTCGGCGGGTATCGTGCCCCGCAGCGAGTTCTGGCTGAGGCTCAGGGCACGCAGCGAAGAGAGCCTGCCGACCTCCACCGGGATTTCTCCGCGGAGACCGTTCCCGTTGAGCCCGAGACGCACCACCCGACCCGTTGTGTCCGCTTCCACACCGTACCAGGTCCCCAGCGGCTCGTCCGTCAGCCAGCTGTCGCTCCGCCACCAGTTCGGGCCGTCGGTAGCGTAGAAGAGCGCTTCAAGAATCTCCCGGTCCGTGAGGGAGCATTGCAGGCCCGGGCCGTCGTGGGACGCGAGGCCCGCCAGCCAGTCGCGGAAGCTCTCGTCATCCGGAACGCACAGTTCCGTGTCGGCGTAGTGGAACTCGCGCAGCGGCAATTTCCCGAGCGCAAGGGGAACCGGCCCCTTCAGCGCGTTGCTTCCGATCCGCAGTTCCGTGAGGCGGGTCAGTTCCCCGAGGGAACCCGGGAGGGGTCCCGCGAGTCCGTTGCCGGTCAGGTCGAGGCTTGTGGCTCGGCCAAGGGAGTCGGCACGGACACCCTGCCATGTGTCGAGCACGAAGCTGGCGCCCCAGCCGTCCGAACGATGCCAGTCCTCGCCGCCGGTGAGCCGATAAAGCCCGCGCAGCGCCGCTATGTCCGACACGTTGCAGTACCCTGAGACTTCGGCGATCCGGATGTCCTCCAGCCAGCGCGCGAAGGCCGTCGTGCCGGGCACGCAGACGGCCGTCAGCAAAGCGGCGAATTCCTTCAGGCGTCCGAGGCGCAGGAAAGCCTGGGGAATCGGGCCCGAGATGTCGCTCCAATACAGGACGAACTTCTCCAGGCGATCGAGGTTGGCGAACTCGCCGGGGATGCCGCCGCTCAACGGGTTTCGGTAGACCAGGAGTTCTCTGAGCCTGGAGAGCTTCCCGAGTTCCGGGGGAAGGGGGCCGGTCAGGCCGTTGATGCCGAGGCCCAGAATCTCGAGGTTCGCCAGCGTGCCGAGTTCGGGCGGAACCGCGTTACGCAGACCAGATGGTATCATAATCGCATATATAACAACAGGTTACATGAATACATCATCGAGTCGTGTATCACTCTGAATATGCAGAAGTGAACGGGAATACCCTCCACCTTACTGGAAGTCTCCAGACGAAACTGCGTGCTGTCAGCGGCGACCGAGAAACCGCCTGACCGTCTCGGCAACACGATCCAAGTCCTTCGTCTCGCACTCCCAAATCACGAGGAAACGCCAACCCAGTTCCTCCAAGGCCGCCTCGTTTCGGCGGTCTCGCCGGGCGTTGCCGTCCAGCTTGTCGCGCCAGAACTCCCGCCGCGTCGCGGGCAAACGGTTGGCCGG
>CAZTOF010000353.1:0-7384 GCA_964615515.1 uncultured Gemmatimonadaceae bacterium | reverse complement strand
GGGGTGGAGGGATCGGCCACCGTCACCGTCCACCCCGATCGACGCGCCCTGCTCCGGATCTACGAAGCGACGGGCGGTCCCGGCTGGGACAACAAGGACGGATGGGGGACGGATGCGCCGCTCGACACGTGGTACGGTGTGACGACGGATTCCAAGGGGAATGTCGTGGAACTGAGGCTCTCGGCAAACGGACTCGCCGGTGAGATTCCCCCCGAGACAGGTGTGCTGGCAGCCCTTGACGTGCTGCGGCTGTCCATCAACGACCTGACCGGTCCGATCCCGCCCGAACTTGGCAACCTCCGGAACCTCAAGACCCTCCAGCTCGCTCTCAATCGTCTGACGGGCTCGATCCCGCCCGAACTCGGGAACCTGGAGAACCTCGAGGAACTCATCCTCTACTCCAATCGCTTGACCGGCTCGATTCCGTCGGAACTCGGCAATCTCCGGCATCTCGTCCGCATGTTTCTCGGGGGCAACGAACTGGCCGGCCCGATACCGCCCGAGTTCGGGAACCTTCAGAACATCGAGAGTCTCTCGATTGCGGGAGCTCGTCTCTTGACCGGATCGATACCGGCCGAACTCGGGAGCCTCCAGAGCCTCGATTTTCTGAATGTCGAGGACAACGACTCCATGAGTGGGCGGCTTCCGCTGGAACTCATCGGTGTCCCGCTTGAAGTATTCCGGTGGAACGGCACGGACATGTGTGCCCCGCGTGACGGCGCGTTCCAGGAATGGTTGGCGTCGATTCGCCATCACCAGGGAGGCAGGAACTGCCCTTCCGGGTAGGCTGAAGGCAGGGCGAACCCGGTCGGGTGGCATGCCCGGCTGGCCGGTTCGTGCTGCGATCCGGCCGAGTTCGCGCGCGTCGGCCAGCCCCCTCGACAGGCGCAAGGCCGTGGGGGGGAGACCGCACGGAGTGAGTGCGGTATCCTCACGTAGCTTGACCGTGTTCGAGTGCTCGTGTGGAAGTCGGTGGATTGCGGGCATGGGTTTTCGCAGTAGGCGGGTGCGGTTACCTTCTTCGCAGCCCGTGGACGCATCGCCGGTCCAGTGGGGTGGGGATCTTCCGCCACGGGCGGGTCAGGGCGAAAGCGCCCTGCATTCCATTCCGGACTCTCGACGTATCATTTGACCGAAGCGACAGCAGACTTTTCAGGATTCGGGCTCTCGAAGCTCCGGTTGGCCGCCGTGGAAGCGCTGGGGTGGACCCGGCCGACCCCAATCCAGCAGCAGGCCATTCCCTTGGTGACGGAAGGGCGGGACGTGGTAGGCATCGCGCGCACCGGTACCGGCAAGACGGGCGCGTTCATGCTGCCCGCCCTGGAAGCACTCGAGGAGGGGGCCGGACTGCAGGTGCTGGTGTTGTGCCCCACAAGGGAGCTCGCCCAGCAGGTGTGCGAAGATACGGACGCGCTCGCTCGTGGATCGGCGGTGCGTGCGGCCGTGATTCATGGCGGGGTGGCCTATGGACCCCAACTTGACGCCTTGGCCCGGGGAGACGAGGTCGTCGTCGCGACTCCCGGACGCCTCATCGACCTGCAGCAGCGGGGCAGGGCCAGGCTGAAGGGCGTCCGGCTCCTCATCCTGGACGAGGCCGACCGCATGCTTGACATGGGCTTCCGGCCCCAGATCGAGCAGGTGGTGCGGGGGCTGGGCAAGCGGCCCCAAACCCTCCTCTTCTCGGCGACCATGCCCAACGCGGTCCACGATCTCGCGCTGCGCATGACTCGCGACCCCGCCTGGATCGAGGTCACGCCGTCGGGCACGATGGCGCAGGGCATCTCCGAGATCGCCTACTCCGTTCGCCCGGAACTGAAACCCGACCTCCTCGTTCACCTCCTCGCCCAGCCGGGATGGGACCAGGTGCTCGTCTTCACCCGCACCAAGATCGGCGCGGACACCCTGCAGGCTCGGCTGGCGAAGGCACGCATCTCGTGCGACGTGATCCACTCCAACCGGCAGATGCGCCACCGCACCCGCGCCATCGACCGCTTCAGCGATGGCAAGGTGCGCGTCCTGGTGGCCACCGACATCGCGCAGCGGGGACTCGACATCGAGGGCATCTCGCATGTGGTCAACTACGACGTCCCGCTCGACCCGGGCGACTACGTGCACCGCATCGGCCGGACCGGACGGGCCGGCGCCACCGGCGAGGCCGTCACCTTCGTCACAGCCTCGGACCTGGGGGCCTTCCGCACGCTGGAGAACCAGCTGGAGCGCCGGCTGGACAAGGTGCACCACCCGGACTTCGACTTTGCGGGCGGCGTGGTGGTGGAGCGAAGGGAGCCTTCGCGCGCGCGGTCGCGGTCGGGGCGAGGAATGGGCAGCAAGGCCGGAGCCCGTCTCGCGCCTGACGAACTGGCAGCGCTGTTGAGCCACGAGAACTGACACCCTCCCCCCGAGGCGGTGGAATGATCCTCAGACGGTATGGTCGCCGGTACCACAGCGTTCGCCCCAACTTCAACCCGGCCGCGATGACCGAGGTCGGCTTCCAGCGCGACCGCGCCTTCTCCCTCTCCGCCGACGACTTCGCGGACGGCTACACGGTCGTCACAAAGGACGAGGTGAGTGCCGAAGCGGACGGGGACGTGCAGCGCCACGCCGAACGGGCGCTGCTGGCGAAGCTGGAGCGGTCGCTGGAGGACCGGGTGGCCGCGCTGGGGCCGGGACAGGTGGTGGTCGTCCTCAACGAACGCGACGACTGGCCGAGGACGCGCGAACGCCGGGAAGGGGTGATCGTGGATGGCGAGAACCGCTTTCACTTCCACTGGTGGGTCGATCCGCCGCTCCGGGTTGCCGTGTACGGGGTGAGGGCGGGCGCGCAAGCCTCGTAGCTTGGCGGTTAGTGGCCGGGGGCGGACCGCGGCCGAAGGAAGGTGCCAAGGCCTGTCGTCGGGTGTCAGGCGACCGACGATGCCGGCCGGTTGCCGCGGTTGCCGCGGTTGCCGCGGTTGTCGCGGATGTCAGCCCGGAGGGCCGCGATATCGGTTCGGGTATCCGTCCTGAGGCCCGCAATCTCGACGCGCAACGCCGCGGAATCCTCCCTGCATTCGGTGCGCAGGGCAGCGATCTCCGCCCGGAGGCTGGCGCTGTCGTCCCGATTGTCCGACCTGTGCAAGCGAAATTCGCTCTTGAAGTCCAACCGAATACCGTCGATGTCGCCCTTGAGTTCGGATCGGAGTGCGTCGATGCCGCCCCTGAGCTCGGTCCGGAACGCGTCGATGTCGCCCCTGAGTTCGGATCGGAGCGCGTCGATGTCGCCCCTGAGCTCGGTCCGGAGCGCGTCGATGTCGCCTTTGAGCTCGGTCCGGAGCGCGTCGATGTCGCCTTTGAACTCGTTCCTGAGTTCGATCCGGAGTGCTTCCATGCCCTCCCTGAACTCGGTTCGCAGCGCGCCCAACAGCCTGACCAACATGACGATCAGGGTGACGCCGATGCCCAACATGGAGGCACCGACGCCCAGGATCGCAATGAACTCCTGGCTCACCAGGATTCCCCCGGATCGGTCAACCGGCCTCCGCGGCCCGTGGTTCCCTTCATCTCACTGCCTCCATACCCGCTCCCTCCCTGTCCGTCGGCACGACCCGGCCGGCGATCCCGGCAGGACCCCAGACCGCGGTGGTCGCTACGGACGACAAGTTAACTGTTGGTACCGGGCGTCGAAATGCGAGAACGGGAAGACCTGCAATCATACCCCAGCCCCTGCCAATCCGAGCCCGTGGAAATATCCTCACGGCATCCGGCCGGCGATGCATCCGCGCCGAACCGCTTCGCCCGCCTTGGTGAGTATGTAAGGAGAACATTACGTTTAGTCAACTACGGTATACTTCCATCTCTCAGCGCGGCTTTCCGGACCGACGCCTCGCCACTCGCGGTGCTCGCGGGGCTTGGTCCACGGGCCGACCGGACCGCACCGAGTCCCGATTCCACCAACGATTCCAACCCGATAGGTTTGAGAGCACCACTGGTCCGCCACAGCTCGTCCATGCCACCCGCCTCCTCGACGTCCCGGCCTCGTCTCGCCGCCGGGTTTGCCGCCGTCCTCATCGTCATTGCAATCCCGGTCACGGCCTCGGCGCAGTCCGCGGAGATTACCGGCCGGGTCTGGTCCGTGGAAGGCCAGCTCATAGCAGACGCCGACGTAAGCCTCTTCTCCGCCGCCGATTCGACGGTGCGGCGCATCGTCGACACCGACCGCCTCGGGTACTTTGCCTTCGACCAGGTGCCGCCCGGTACCTACATCCTCACGGTGACGCGGATCGGCTATGAACGGTACAGGGAGGAGCTGGAGGTCACCGGCGCGAACGACCTCGAACTCGACATTGCCATGACGCCCCGGGTGATCGAGCTCGCGGGACTGGCGGTGGAAGCGGAACGAAGCGGGGCCCGCGCCCGCTTCGAGGAATCCGCCGGCGAGACCGTCCACGAGATCAGCGGCGAGGCGATGAAGGCGCTGCCGGGGCTCGTGGAGACCGACCCGATCAGGGCCGTGGAGGTGCTCCCCGGCGTGACCACGGTGTCGGACTTCTCCGCAGCCTTCAACGTGCGCGGGGGCTCCGCGGACCAGAACCTGATCCTCCTCGACGACATCCCCATCTTCAACCCCTTCCACCTGGGGGGCATCTTCTCGGTCTTCAACGCGGACATGGTGGACCGCGCCGAGTTGCGCGCGGGCGGTTTCCCGGCCGAGTACGGCGGCCGCGTGTCGTCGGTGCTGACCGTCGAAACGGATGTGGGCGACGGTCTGACCAGCGTCGATGCGGGCGTGAGCCTGCTTGCGTCCCGCGTGGCCGTGGACGGGTCGCTGCCGCGGGGTGCCCTCGATGCACTGGGCCTCAGCAACTCGCGCTGGCGCGTTTCCGGGCGGCGCTCCTACTTCGACGTGCTGGTCAAGCCCTGGACCGAGTTCCCCTACCACCTGACGGACCTGCAGGGGGCGTTCGAGGCGTGGACCGGGGGGGGCAATCGCCTCCGGGTCACGGCGTACACCGGTAGGGACGTGCTCGACCTGTCGGATGTGGGCGACAATCCGCTGCCGCTCCGCTGGTCGTGGGGGAACGACGCCGTGGGGGCGTCCTGGGCGCATCCGATGAGAGGGGGCCGGTCGATGGATGTCCGGGCCTCGTATTCGCGTTTCGTGTCTGACTTCGAACTCGTGGAAACGGGGTCGCGGTTCCGAACCGGCATCCAGGAGGCCACGTTGCATGCGGATCTGGTGCGGCGCCCGTCCAGCCGGACTCTCTGGAAGTCCGGACTGGCTGCGAAGGGGCTAGGGTACGACAACAGTTTCAGGTCCGGGGGCACCGTATTCACCGAGAGTGCGGGCAGGGGATGGGCGACCGCGGTCTATTCGCAGATCAACTGGAATCCGAACCCGGGCTGGCTGATCGAGGGCGGGTTGCGGGTGGATCACTGGCTTTCCGATCCGGGTGGCGCCGAGACGACCGTGTCTCCCCGCTTCGCGCTCAAGCGCTTTTTTCGCGGCCGGGACGCGGCCGTGCGTCTGGCGGGAGGCCGCTATTCCCAGTTCCTGCACTCCCTGCGCGACGAGGAGTTTCCCTTCGGGATCGACGTGTGGGTGCTGGCCGGCACCCGGGCGCCGCCGGTCGTTTCGGACCAGTTGCAGCTGGGAGTCGAGGGCTTCTTCGGGGATGACGAGTGGTTTGCGTCGCTGGAGGGGTACTACCGGACCTTCGACGGGGTGATCACGATCAACGCGGCCGACGACCCCAACGACGACCTGGACGACTTGGTCGCAGGAGACGGGTGGTCCTACGGCCTGGACCTGTTCCTCAAGCGGGAAGCGGGGACGACCACGGGATGGCTCTCCGTCTCCTTCCTTAAGACGGAGCGGACCTTACCGGACACCCGCCTGGGCCTGGAAACGCCTCCCGACCTTAGCTACCCGCCCGTCTTCGACCGTCGTCTCGATATCGACCTGGTCCTACGCCGCACATTGGGCTGGTGGGGCCTCAGCGCGGGACTGCGCGCGAACTTCGGCACCGGGATTCCGTACACGCCCGTTCTCGGCCGGTACGACGTGTTCCGCCGCCGGGTGGTGGAGGGGAAGCTCTACCGTGACGAAGGCTCCGCCGTGGTGCTGGGCCCGCGGAACGGGAAGCGCTATCCGGTGCGTCACCGTCTCGACGTGTCCTTCAGGAAGCCGATCCCGAAGAAGTGGGGGCAGGTGACTCCGTACCTGAGCGTCATCAACCTCTACAACCGGAAGAACGTTCTCTTCTACTTCTTCGACTACGAGTCCGAGACACCCACGCGCTCCGGCGTGTCGATGATTCCCTTCCTGCCGACGCTGGGCGTCGAGGTGTCGTTCTGATGGCCGGTGGCCGGTTCAGAAACTCGGCTGTGGGCGCAACGCTCTACTTGGCCGCGGGTTGTGCGCTGATCGAGGTCACGATCGCCGAGCCCGAAGACCTGATTGTGGCGGAGGTACAGGTCGTCCTGACCCTCGCTCCGGACACCGACGAGCTGAGCCTGACCGCATGGGCGGTCGTCCACCGGACCCACTGGCCTGAAGATGCACCCAGCCTGTCGGGCACCGTGGTGGAGGTGTCGGCGGGTCCGGGACGGGTGGTCCGCCTCGAGGAGCAGGACAGCGTGGAGCTTTGCATTGCCGAGGACCCCCTCGACCGGGATTCGCTCGATGTGGAGCCCTCCGCGGACGCGGCCTGCTACCTGGCCGACGTCAACCCGGCCCCGTTCGCTCCCGGCGAGAAGCTCTCCGTGATCGTCACCGCGCCCGACGGCCGGATGCTTCGCGGGACCAGCCGTGTACCCGGGGCGTTCTCGCTCATCGGGCTGAACCAGGAAGACGGCCGCTGCCGTCTCGACCCCGATACCAACTACCGCTTCAGGTGGACATCTGCCAGTAACGTGTGGGCCTACATCGCCGACGCCCGTTTCGAAGGTCTCACGGAAGCGCTTGCCCCGCGCGGCATCGAGTCGCCCGACACAATGTACCTGTTGGGGCTCTCGATCGGGCGGGAGGACACCACCATCGTCTTCCCCAGAGATTTCGGCACCTTCGAATTCTTCAGCGCCGACGAGACGGAGCGCCAGATCCTCCGGGAACTGTGGAACGGGCTCCCGGAGGGATCCAGCGCGGGGGTGGCGATCGGCGCCGCCGACCGCAACTGGGTGAATTGGGCGCGTGGCGGCAACTTCAACCCGTCGGGGCTGATCCGCATCCCATCGGTCTTCGGCGACGGGACGGGCGTCTTTGCTACCGCGACGCGGAGGCAGGTGTGGGTGAAGTCGAGCGTGGCCGGAGGGCGGGAGCCTCCCCTCTGCGGGCGTGCGGAGCCGTAGCGGTGGAGCCCCGTGCCGGTTTTCCTACGCCTCCGAGACCGTGACCTGCCTGGCCACC
>CAZTOF010000352.1:0-2828 GCA_964615515.1 uncultured Gemmatimonadaceae bacterium | reverse complement strand
AATTGGCGTGGCTGCAACCGCTTGTCGATGCACAAAGATAACGGGTTGTGCCTCCGATTTCCAGCGAAACGGACCCGCCCCGGCGTCCGTATCTCATTGCCCGCAAACGAGTTGCGAGTTTACGGACGGAAACTAGGTAGGGACTCCAAGTAACCGAACAGCTTCGACTCCGGGTCATTCATCCAAAGCCGACGCTTGAAGAGGGACGGATCCTGCATTGCCTCATGTGATACGACTGTCTGCTTGTCAGCGCTGCTTAGCGTGATCGCACGTCCAATCTTGAGGCTTAAGTCCGCTTTCGGTGTCCAGTAGTCGAAGCGATAGCCGGGCTGGTCTGGATCCCCTCGGCGAAGAAGCACCAATGCCGCGGGCCGCACGGCGTGCTCGAATAGCTGAAAGCGCATGTCGGCGAAGTTCACGATCCGAAAAACGCGAGCGATACCGAGCAACATCCGTCGCGCTTCTACAGATTTCGGGCCGTGATTGTGTAGAAACCCCATCGCAGGAAGCAAGAAGCCCACCATGCCGCGCTCGTGTACATGTCGCAGGGCTTTCCATACGAACGCCCACGCATCTTCGCCGCCCGGCATGGGAAGCTGATGCTCCTTACTCCAACGCGTCGAAGGGCGATCGTCGCTGCGCCGACCGGTCCACGGGGGGTTGCCGAATACGACGTCCACCTGAAGCGCATCCGGCGATTCGCCAAAGAACTCTTGTGCGCGAAGAGTACGCTCCCATAACCTCGGTAGCAGCCTTCCTTGGCCAATGAGCAAGCGTATGTCTGGCGGTTTGACCTCCTGCAACAGCGCGAGATAGAGTGAAAACACGGCAACGCGAACAGCGGCGCCGCTGAGATCCCATCCGTGCAATCGCGACAGGATCGTCAGCAGGTCGGCCCAGCTGATCGTCGGCGAGTTGTGAGCCTCCCGCCATTGCTCGCACAATAATTGAAAGGCACGCACGAGAAACACGCCTGAGCCGCAAGCTGGATCAAAGAACAGCCCTTTCGCACGTATCTGCGTCGGCAGCGTCTCCCACAATGTTGTGATCACGGTGTCGGCAAGGAACATTGGCGTATAATATGCGCCACGCTTCCGACGCTCCTCGTCTTGCTCTCCCAGGAACCGATCATAGACAGCGCTGATCAATTCGATAGGAATGTACTTAAAGTCATAACCCCAAAAACGGAGCTGGCCGCCACCCCCGTCGACCATTTCTTCGTGCCCACTCAGAAACCTCTCCAGGATATTCAGATGGGCGGGCGTGACGCGCTGTGGAGATTCATTCGGGTCAAAGGAGCACGGCTCCGCGAACAGGTCACCGTTGAAATCCACGCCCAATTTCTCGAATAGGCTATACAGCGCTGTCGAGCTTGACGCCTGTAGGATGCCGAGGAAGTGCTCCGAGATGCCGCCAGAGGCTTTCTTGAAATACTCTGCTCGGACGATTCCTCTATCTTCCAGGTAAGCGATGAACATTGTCTGGATGAGGAGTGCCTGCGCCGCGTCCGGGGACAACGCGTCCGGGAACAAGGCGTCGTCGCAAAGAGCCCTGTAGGACACCGTCAGATTGTTGAGCAACACATGGTCAATTCGCTCATTCAACTTGAAGAAGTTAGCGTGCCGGTCCCATAGCCTACCGGACTCAGCACCGTAGATAAGGTCCTTGGCGGCGAGCGCGTCGCTCGCTGCGTCGAGGACCCGCACGAGACACCTGTCGTGGAACGTGTTATCATCGCTGCGCGGCAACCGCGCCAAGGAAAACGCACGCAAGGTGTCGCCCGAAAGCACTAGCAGAAGTGTGGCGAGACCTTGGTTCCAGAGCTTCGCATGGAGATCGACGACGCGATCGCGCTCATACTCGTCGAGGACAACAATGACGACCGTCGGCACATTCTGGACACAAAAGACGGCAGATGCGCCCAACTCGACCAACGCCATTCTTATCGCGCCCGCGTGCGGACTCGGGCCGACAGCCTTGGGGTCCTCATAGAGTTCGGGAACATCACGCGAGGCGAGATCGAGGCGCTCCTTCCACTTTGTTGGAAGGGGCTGGATCCGTGCGGCACTCACGAAGCCACCTCGCCCCAGGACTCCAACCCATTCCAACGGGCTGCCAGTGGCCATCGCGTTGCCCAGTCCTGCTGGGCGATCCCGCAGATCGGTAGGTGCGACTGCCCGTTTCGGAGAAAATGGGCGATCCGGCGGCGGATCTGACCCCTCGGGCGCAAGGCGTGCGAGAAACGACCGACGATCATCGCCGACCCCCTGTGGCTCTTGACTGCCCGCATGTTGCGCCGTCGCTGCTCCTTAGTCTGCGTGTCCGTACACTCGAATCCATCGAGGCCACGGTGACCCCCAACTCTATGATAACGCCGTGGCCAAGAAGACACACGATATGGCTGAGCCGAACAAACCACCGGTCCAACCTCCAGAGAATCGCGCGCTGGCTCGGCAGAACCCGTTTTCGTGGCTTCCCGTCGGACACACGTCTGAGCGGGTGGTCGGCGGCGGTCATGGTTCCCGGGCTTGGCCCGACAGTTCACGGGTTCTAGGGCGCAGAGCTTGTCGATGGTCGTAATCAAGCGGTCCTCGCGTTCGGGGGGGGGTCGCTGTCCACCCCGAGAAGATGCTACCGCTCCATCATCGATCCATCAGCGTCCTCCTCCCAAGGGTCCGTCGGCCGCGCTGTCAATGGGCATCGAAAACGGCACACTTTCGGGCATTGAAAATGGCACACTCCGGGAAGGCGCCCGCGGAGGGAGCGTAGCGACCGGAGCGGGGGCCTTCCCGGAGTCCCGGCGCCTCACGATTCGCCCCCCTCCCGGG
>CAZTOF010000351.1:0-6832 GCA_964615515.1 uncultured Gemmatimonadaceae bacterium | reverse complement strand
CCCCCACCCGCCTCATGAAGGACCTCGGCCACGGCAGGGGATACCTCTACGATCCCGACCAGCCCGGCGGCGTGTCGCGCCAGAACTACCTTCCCGACGGCATGACGGGGGAGCGCTTCTACGACCCCGGCGACGCCGGCTGGGAGGCGGACCTGGGGGATCGGCTGGCCGAGTGGCGGCGGAAGCGGAGCGAGGGGAGGTAGCCGGCCATGCCCACCCAGCTCCTGGACCTGCGGACGCCCGTCGAGCGCGCGATCCTGGTGGGCACGCCCCGCGACGGGGACCGTACCCGCGACGCTGCGGAGCACCTGGCCGAACTCGCCCGCCTCACCAACACCGCCGGGGGACTGGTCGTCGGCGAATTGGTGCAGCGCCTCGCCGCGCCCCGGTCCCGCTACTACCTCGGCAAGGGCAAGGCCGGTGTACTGGCCGAACTGGTGCGCGCGGAGGAGGCGGACCTGGTCATCTTCGACGACGAGCTGACGCCGGCGCAGGGTAAGAACCTCGAGACGCTCTGCGGGGTGCGGGTCATGGACCGCGCCGAGCTGATTCTGGACATCTTCGCCACCCGCGCGCGCACCTACGAGGCCCGCCTGCAGGTCGAACTCGCGCAGCTCCAGTACCTCCTGCCCCGGCTCCGGCGCATGTGGGTCCACCTGTCGCGGATCCGCGGGGGAATCGGTTTCCGCGGCCCCGGCGAGACGCAGCTGGAGACCGACCGCCGACTCATCGGCACCCGCATCGCCGAACTGCGCCGCAAGCTCAAGGGCGTCGCACGGGCGCAGGCCACGCAGCGCAAGCGCAGGGCGGGGCGGTTCCGCGCGGCGCTGGTGGGATACACGAACGCGGGCAAGTCGTCGCTGCTGCAGGCGCTCTCGGGCACGGAGCAGTTCGTGGAGGACAGGCTCTTCGCCACGCTGGACGCCTCGACCCGCCTGGTCACCCTCGGCGACGGCCACGAGGCCCTCGTCACCGACACGGTCGGGTTCATCCGCAAGCTGCCCCACCACCTCATCGCCTCCTTCCGCTCCACGCTGGAGGAGGCCCGCGAGGCGGACGTACTTCTGCACGTCATCGACGCCGCGCACCCGGAGCGGGACGGCCAGAGACGGGTCGTGCGCTCGGTATTGGAGGATCTCGGGCTGGGCGGGCGTCCACGCATCGCCGTCTTCAACAAGATCGACCTGCTTGCGGACGAAGACCTCCTTGAGCTTCGGAGACGGGCGGGGAATCCGCGCGCCACCCGGCCCCTCTTCACCTCGGCCCCGACGCCCTCGACCCTGGAGCCGCTGCGGGTCGAGCTTCGCGACCGGATCCAGGCGGGACTGAAGCGGGTCAACGTGGAACTCCCGGCGGGAGAAGGGAAGGCACTGGCCGTGCTCTACGAGGAGGCCGAGGTGCTGTCGCGCAGCCAGCATGGCTCCACCGTGACCGTGGTGGCCAATGCTCCCCCCGCGCTGGTCGCACGCCTGAGGTCGCGTGACGGCGTGCGGGTGACGGAGGTCGGCTGATTGCGTGCGGGTGACCCGGGTCGCCTGACCGCGTGCGGGTGACCGAAGCCGCGCAACGACGTGCCGGTGCCTGGGGTCGCGTGACGGGGGATGCAACGGTCCTGCGCTGGTAGATTTCATCCGGACAGGACCGGAACTTCACAGGAAACGTCAGATGAGGCTCTACATCAACATCGACCACGTCGCCACGGTCAGGCAGGCGCGCCGCACCGACGAACCCGACCCGGTGCGCGCGGCCGTCCTGGCCGAGCTGGGCGGCGCGGACGGCATCACCATCCACCTTCGCGAGGACCGCCGGCACATCAACGACCGCGACGTGCGCCTGCTGGCCGAAACCGTGCGGACCGGCATCAACTTCGAATTGGCGGCCGCAGGCCCCATCGTCGACGTCGCGCTCGAGCTGGCACCGATGCAGGCCACGCTGGTCCCCGAGAGGCGCGAAGAGGTGACCACGGAAGGGGGCCTGGACCTGGCCTCCGCCCCGGTGCGGGACGCCGTCGGCACTTCGTTTCACCGCCTCGAGGCGGCGGGGATCCGGACTTCGCTCTTCATCGACCCCGACCGCGACGCCCTCGACCACTCGGCGGACCTGGGCGTACATGCCGTCGAGCTCCACACCGGAGAGTACGCCAACGCCGCGGGCGATGCGCAAAGGGCCGCCGAACTGACCCGGCTGGCCGACGCGGCCGCCCATGGCCGCGAACTCGGTCTGGCGGTCCACGCCGGACACGGTCTCACCTACGAGAACGTGGTCCCCGTGGCCGCGCTTCCGCACATCGAGGAGCTCAACATCGGGCACAGCGTCATCTCGCGCGCGGTGCTCGTGGGGATGGAGCGCGCGGTCCGCGAGATGAAGGAGATCGTGCTCGCCGCTCCGGATCGCGTCCCGGAACCCGGGCGCTGGAGCCCTCCGGCCGGCTTCTGACCGGCCGCGCCCCCGCACGCCATGCGTTCCAAATTGGCCCTCGCCGTCGTCCTCGCGCTCGTCGCGCTGCTGCTGTGGTGGCTGTTCCGGGACGCGGACTTCGCCGAAGTCTGGAGTCACCTGCGCGCCGCCGACGCGCTCCTGCTCGTTGCCTCGGCCGTCGTGGCCCTGGTCGGGTTCGGGGCGAGGGCCGCGCGGTGGCGGTACTTCCTCGCCCCCTTGCAGCCCGTCAGCCCGTTCGGCTCCCGTTTCGCGGCGGTGGCGGTGGGGTTCATGGCGAACAACCTGCTCCCCTCCGGGCGGGCCGGCGAACCGGGGCGCGCCTACGCCTACAGCCGCATGGAGCCCGACGTCTCGTTCGCGGGCGCGCTGGCCACGCTGGTCGTGGAGAGGCTCCTCGACGGGCTGGTCATCTTCGCCCTCCTCATCGTGGCGATCGCCAGCCCCGGTTTCCCGGCGGAGTCGCTCCCGGGCGAGCTCGTCACTGGCATACGGGGCACGGCGATCTTCCTGGGCCTCGCCCTCGCCGGATCCCTTCTGGTGGTTGCCTTCCCCGTGCGCAGCCTGCGCGTCGCCACCCGACTCCTGGCCCGGCTGCCACCCGGCCGGATCGCCACCGGACTCATGAAGGTGATGGAGGGGGTCGTGAAAGGACTGGCATCGATGCGCGGCTGGCGTCTCATGCTCCCGGCGCTCACATGGACCTTCGGCGTGTGGCTCCTCCAGTCGGTGTCGTTCTGGCTCGGGTTCATGGCCTTCGACATCCGCCTGCCCTTCGCGGCGGCGCTGCTCACCAACGCGGCCGTGGCCTTCGCCGCCGCGGCTCCCAACACACCCGGCTACGTGGGGACCCTGCAGGTCGCGGTGTCGGTCGCCCTGGTGCAGGTGTACGGGGTGGCGCCCGAACCCGTGCTTGCGTGCGCCGTGGGATGGCACGCGGTCAACTTCCCGCCGATCACGGTGCTGGGGCTGTGGTACACCCGGCGGCTGGGGATTTCGCTCAAGGACTTCCGGGGGAGGGCAACGGAGGCCGCCGGGACGAGTGAACCGGTCGCGGGGGCGAATGGTCGGCGCACCGGTTCGACCGAAGGGGGCGCCGGGCCATGACCGGGGTTTCCGTGGCGTGCCCCGCCAAGATCAACCTCTTTCTGCGCATCCTGGCGCGCGAGGACTCCGGATATCACCAGATCGAGACGCTGTTCCAGGCGGTGGAGCTGTACGACCGGGTGGACGTGTATGCGGGAACGGGCGAAGGGATCGAGCTGGAAGTGCGCCCCGGCGCGGCCGATCCCGGGCTCGGCGACATCACGGCCGAACTCGGGGGCGAGGCGGAGGACAACACGGTCGTGAAAGCGGCGCGAGCGTTCTTCGCCGCGACCGGGATCGCGCCCTCCGCGAGGGTCGTCCTGACCAAGGCCATTCCGGCCGGGACCGGGCTGGGGGGTGCGTCGTCGGATGCCGCCGGTACCCTGGCGGCGCTGAACGTGTTGCACCGCGAACCGCTCACCCGCCGACAACTCATCGAACTCGGCGGCGGAATCGGCGCCGACGTGCCCTTCTTCTGCACCGGCGTGCCCACGGCGCTTGCGTGGGGCAGGGGGGACCGGCTGCTGGCCCGCCCGGCGCCGCCCGCCGCGCCCGTCGTCCTGGTCGTCCCCCGCGGGCGGACGTCGACCGCAACCGCCTACCGCGAGGTGTCTGCGAAGCTTACATTGCCGGCTCGTCCAACCCGCCTGCGCGGCACGCATGCCGGCAGCTGGGAAGCCCTGGCCACCCTGCAAGGAAACGACTTCGAGCGGACGGCCTTCTCACGGGCGCCCCGGCTCCGGGAGCTGCGCGACGTCCTTGCGGCTTCCGGCGCCCGCCCGGCCCGCATGACCGGGAGCGGTTCGGCGCTCTTCGGCGTGTTCGACGAGAATGGGCGGGCTGAGGACGTGGCCGCCGAGGTGGGTGACATGGCGGGTGTCGCGGCCGCGTTCGTGGTCGGGACATTGACCCGGATGCCCGCTCCACGGATTCGCACTGGCTTGTAAACTCGCCATTACTTGATGTCAAGTGGAGTTTACATTCGTGGTCCAGTCGGTCGGGCGGCTGAGATGAACCGGGACAGGGACCTGTTAGTTTGTCCGTGGCGGGATCACGGGCCTAGCGAGTCCAAGGCAGGGGTCCCGGCCGGAAGGTATGACCCGGGGACAACCTGCGTCACAAAAGGGGGGGAGCGAAGATGGTGGATGGACGATCGGCGAAAGGGACTCGAGCAGGATCCCGTGTCACCCTGGCAATGCTGCCAGCCCTGGCAGCCTGTGGCGACGACACGATCCCTCCACCCGTCAACGAGCCACCGGTCGCCATCGGTTCGATCCCCGACAGAACGATGAACAAGCAGGACACGGCGTCCCTGGACGTGTCCGGGTTCTTTAGCGATCCGGAGGGTGACCCGCTCACGTACACGGCGCGGAGCAGCGACAGGGACGTCGTCGGCACTTCCGTCTCGGGGTCCCGCATGACCCTCACGGCGAAGGCCGTCTCCGGCGAAGCCACGGTGACCGTTCAGGCCGCGGACCCCGACGGTGGAACCGCGACCCAGGCATTTGGGACAGCGGTCGAAAACCGGAGCCCGGAGCTGGTGGGATCCATTGAGGACAGGGTGGGGAACAAGTGGGACACGGTGAGCTTCGACGTGTCGGAGTTCTTCCGCGACCCGGACGGGGACCCGCTTTCCTACAGTGCGGAGAGCGGCGATGCCGGGGTGGTCGAAGCTCTGGTCGACGGATCCGACCTGACGCTTTTCTCCCGCGGCGTATCCGGTGCGGTTACCGTGACCGTTCACGCCGACGATTCCGAGGATGCGCGTGCGACGCAGACGTTCCTCGTAGAGATCAGGAACCGTTCCCCGGTGGTGACGGAACCGATCCTCGACCAGGTGCTGGTCGCGGATCGGCGGCGGACTATCGACCTGTCCAGGCACTTCGAGGACCCGGATGGCGATGAGCTGGTCTACACGGCAACCAGCAGTTCCGGCTCCGTCAGTGTTGACATCGCAGGTGCCGAACTCACGCTGGAGAGTCGGAGCGAGGGCAGGGCGAGCATCCGTGTAGTCGCCTCGGACTCCGAAGGGACCGTGGAGGCCGCGTTTGACGTGCGGGTGAGCGGATCCAAATGGCGTGAGGACTTCACCGACTCCACCGCCGTCGACGATTGGGAGCGGGTCGGGACCGGAGAGGTGGCGGTGAAGGACGGGAAGCTCCAGGTCACGATCCCGGGCGACTCGAACGAACGAACGTACCTCTGGAAGGACTCCACGGTCCTGATCGAAGACGACTGGATGGTCAGTGCGAGCGTTGGCGAGGGGGGAACCGACGTGTGGTGTACGCTGGTCATCACCACGGGCGACAAGGACGTTCCGATGTGGACCTTCGACTTCATCCCCCTTGACAGCGACCATTGGGGATTCGGGGCGTTCGTGAAGAGCGGGAGGGAGTGGAAGGAACTGATCCTGGGGGTGAGGGAGAAGCCGGTCGGCGACGGATTCACCACCATTTCGGTAAAGCTCGCCTCCGACACCCTTACCCTCACCGCGGTCGGCGAGGACCTGTACCGGGGCGAGATCGGGGATTGGTGGGATACGTCCTATGGAGACACGCCGCCGAAGGGCGCAACCGGGGCTGGCGCGGGCGCCTTCTTCAGCTCGTCCAGCGGGACGACGGCCAAGTTCGACTGGCTTGCGGTCGAAGCGATGCGCTAGCTTCCGAGTCGTGTATGCCGGTTCGGGTTTCGCTCAACGGAGGAGCGACGTGGGCAAGCACCAGTGCGCTGGTTGCCTCGCCGGTCAGGGTCCCGCGGAGAAGGGGAGGGAGTCCCTCATGGACATGGGAGTATCGTGGCGAATCGAAACCGGCCCCGGCAGGAACCCGTCTGGCGACCGGATTGCCGGAGGCTGCCGGACAACCGTCCTCTGCCTCGCAATCCTGACGGTGGCCCTGCCGCTCAACGTCACCCCCCCCCTGCCTGACCGCACAGCAACAGGACTTCGGCGATCCCTGGACCACACGTCCCGAGTTCCGGATCGGCGAGGGTGCGACCGGCACCGGCCCCGCCGCCTTCGGCATCGCCATTTCTGTACGGGCCATCGGGGACACTCTCCTGCTCGTCACCGAGCCCACGGACTTGAGAGCCACCATCTGGACGCCCGACGGGAGGCTGGTCGCACAGGTGGGCGGGCCCGGCGAAGGTCCCGGGGAGTTCTCGGGATCCATGTTCGTTCACGTCCACCGCGAGGGGTTCCGAGGTGTCGCCCGCATCGCTACCATGTGTGGGGTGTTCGTACGGACGAACTTGGGACTCACTACGTTGTGGGTCGTCGGCTGATCGCTCCTCACGGGGAGCGCTGATACAC
>CAZTOF010000350.1:0-2648 GCA_964615515.1 uncultured Gemmatimonadaceae bacterium | reverse complement strand
GGGCGGCGGGGGACAGTACAACATGACTGGCTCGCCCACGCCGATTCGCCGCAGTTCGAGTCCTTCGTCGACGGTGGCCACGCCGTAGCCGAACGGCCTCGCGGGAGCGAGCGCCGCCACGACGTTCTCCACGCCGAGCCCGTAGCCGTCGCGCTTCACCATGGCGATGACCCGGACCCCGCGCCCGACGAGCTGCCGGATGCGCTCGCAGTTGCGGCGGATCGCGCCGCCGTCCACCTCGACCCACGCGCGGCGGCGGGGGTGGGACGGGGCGGACCGTGCCGAATAGGGAAGTTCGTCCCGTTCTGGCATTTGGCTGCTTGGACTCCACTTCGGGCCGAGGTATCTTGGAGTCCGTGGACAAATCCCCACGGCATTCGACCGGCGATGCATCCGGGCGGATCCATCCACGGGCTCCCCGGGGGCGAACCAGGGACAGGAAGGCATCGCCAATGCGTCACACTCGCGCAACTGGTCGCCCGGGCGCGGGAGGCGGAATCCACCGGGCGACGGGACGCTCCGACCTCCGTGGACGACGACGGTGACACCCTGACCCGGGCCTTCTCGATCCAGCACCGGGCCGGTCTGCTCGGCTTCGACTGGGACGACCCCCGGGACGCGCTCGACAAGGTGCGCGAGGAGACCGCCGAGGTCGCCGCGTTGCTGGGGCGGGGTCCGGGCGATGCGATCCGGGCGGAGCTGGACGAGGAACCGGTGGAGGCGACCCGGTCAAAGCTGGAGGCGGCGGCGGACGAGGCGACCCGGTCGAGGCTGGAGGAGGAGCTGGGCGACCTTCTCTTCGCGGTCGTCAACGTGGCCCGTCTGGCCGGGGTGGATCCGGAGGCCGCGCTGGAGGGGGCGACCCGCAAGTTCGCGGAGCGCTTCCGGGAGGTGCGGCGCCTGGCGGGCAAGCGGGGCCTGCCGATGCCGGGAACCCCGCTGGAGCCGTTGGACCGGCTCTGGGACGAGGTGAAGGGGGCGGCGGGGTAACCTCACGAGTCGCAATTCCCGTTCCCCACCTGGTCCGCGATAGCGTTCAGCCAACTCTGGAAGTCCTCGTCGGCGGGGGCACAGAGACCGGTGTCGTTCCAGTGGAAGACTCGAAGGGAACGCAACCGCATCAGCTCACGTGGAAGAGCACCGGTCAGCGGGTTGGCGGCGACAGTGAGCACCCTCAGGGATTCGATGTTTCCGAGTTCGGGCGGGACGGGGCCCGTCAGTTGGTTGGAGTCGAGCGCCAGGGTGGTGAGGTTCGCGATGCTCCCGAGTTGGGGCGGAATCTCGCCCTCCAGTTGGTTGAACTGGAGGTGCAGGGTCTCGAGGTTCCCCAGCTTCCCGAGTTCGGGCGGAATCTCGCCCTCCAGTTCGGTGGAGTCGAGGAACAGTTGTTCAAGGTGCCGCAGATTCCCCAGTTCCGGCGGAATCTCGCCTTCCAGCTTGTTGCGGGAAAGATCCAGCGACATCAGATCCCGCAGATTCCCGAGTTCGAACGGAATCTCCCCGCTCAGCCCATTGCGCCTCAGGCGCAGCCCTTCGACGTCCTGGTCGCCGAAGCCGGATACGCCGAACCACTGGGTGACCCGCACGTCCGTCCTCCAGCCGTTGTTGCGCTCCCAGTTGTCCCCGTTCGTCATCCTGTAGAACTTGTGCAGCACCGCGCGCGCGCCCGGCGCGACCACGACGGTCGCGTCGCCCTTCACCTCTCCCGCCGAGACTTCCACAAGCGCCTTTCCGGGCTCTTCGGCCGCTACAAGTCCGTCTTCCGAAAGGCGCACGACAAAGCTGTCGATGCTGGACCATGCGATGGTCGCCGACGGCATGGCTTCCCCGTACTGGTCCTTGACGGTGGCGGTCAGCCACACCGAGTCCGGAACATCCTCCAGAACCCAGGTCGGCGGGGAGACCTCGATCGTAGTGGCGACCGGCGGGTCCGGTGGGTCGGCGGAATCACAGGCGACCACCAGGGCCGCCAGCCCCGGCACGGACGCAAAACGCCGCAGGGCGGTTCGTTCGATGGCCTGCATGATGCGCCTCCCTCCTGCGGCCCTTCATGCCAACATGCTCGATGGGGTCCCGCTCAACCTACCGCACACGGTCCGGGCGCGACACTCGGTCGAAGGTGCGCGGCACCGGGAATCCAGCCCGGCGCCTCGACGCTCGCGCGACCTTGTCCACCGACTGCCGGTTGTCGACCGCCGGACCGGCGCCGCCTCAGTAGCCCGCCTTCCTGTCGACCCGGTTGCTGAGCGGCCGACCCTCGGCAAAGCGCCGCAGGTTGTCCGCGATGAGCGCGGTCTCCCGCTCCCAGAACCGCCGCGTGGTCGCGGAAACGTGCGGCGTGACCAGCACCTTCGGGTGCGTGTAGAAGGGGTGGCCGGCGGGCAGCGGCTCCTGCCGGAAGACGTCGAGACCGGCGCCGCGCAGGTGACCGGAGTCCAGGGCGGCGAGCAGCGCCTCTTCGTCCACCAGCCGCCCGCGCGCGACGTTGACGAGGACGGATCCGGGCTTCATCGCGGCGAGCCGGCGGCGGTTCATCAGGCCGCGGGTCCGGGGCGTCTCGGGAACCGCGAGCACCAGGTAGTCCGCAGCGTGCACCACCCGGTCCACCCCGTTCGTCCCGGCGACCACTTCGATGCCCCCCTCGTCCC
>CAZTOF010000349.1:0-6124 GCA_964615515.1 uncultured Gemmatimonadaceae bacterium | reverse complement strand
GCCGCGTGCCGCGATTCGACGTGAACTGGACGAATTCATGGTGGGGGGGCAGCTGCTGCAACGGGTTCGCCGCAAGGACGACCTGCTGCAGTACCGGCCCGCCGTCGACTGGGTATCGAGGGTGGCCAGGGCCGCCAGCTTCAGGTCCGGGCAGCACTACGTCGCGTCGTCGCGTCTCGTCGAGGTGCGGCTTGAACGGATGGGAGCCGGTTCGACTCTCGTGGGTATTCGGGTGGATCCGGGGATCGCGGCCAACTACCGGAACTGGTGGGTGCTTGCCGGGTGCGTCGCAGGGCCGATGGCCGGCGTGGCCGCCGGTGTCAGTGTGGCGGCTCCCTCGCTTCTGGCCGTGGGAGCAGTTCTCCTCGCCGGAGGGGCTGCGTTTGTGCTGGCCTCGCTGATGGTGGCACTGCTCGCCGTTCCGGGATTCCGCCGCAGGCTGGCCGACGTACAATCAGAGGTCGAAGGGGTGCTGGACGGCCTCGAAAGGGAGAACGGACTCGAACCGCCGCCGCCCGCGTGGCGGCGGTGGGTACGGCGCCACTTCCACGGGGTGGCGCGTGAAATGATGGGAACCGAGCAAGGAGAAACGAATTGGAGATCGAAAAGGTAGGCGTGGCCGGCTGCGGCCTGATGGGGAGCGGCATCGTCGAGGTGTCCGCGAAGGCGGGGTGCGATGTGGTGGTGCGGGAGGTCGACGAAGGCGCCCTGGCGGCCGGGAGGGCCAGGGTGTCGAAGTCGCTGGACCGGGCCGTGGCGAAGGGCAAGCTGGATGTGGCGGCGCGCGACGAGGCGCTGGCCAGGATCACCTTCACCACTTCCCTGGATGCGTTCGCCGACCGGGACATGGTGATCGAGGCGATCGTCGAGTCCCTGGACGCGAAGAACGAGCTGTTCGGCTACCTGGACGGCGTATGCCCCGAAGAGACCATCTTCGCCTCCAACACGAGTTCGCTGACCGTGACCGACATGGCCGCGGCCACCTCGCGCCCGGACCGCTTCGTCGGCCTCCACTTCTTCAACCCCGTGCCGGTCATGAAGCTGGTCGAGGTCGTCCGGACGATCGTCACCAGCCGGGAGACCTTCGATGCCGCGCGCACCTTCGCCAAGCGGGTCGGCAAGGCCCCCATCACGGCGAGGGACAACTCGGGCTTCGTCGTCAACCTGCTCCTGGTGCCCTACCTGCTCGACGCGATCCGGCAGCTCGAACGCGGCGTGGCCACCGTCGAGGACATCGACAGGGCGATGACGCTCGGGTGCGGATACCCCATGGGACCCCTGACGCTCGGTGACTTCGTGGGGCTCGACACGCTCCTCCACGTCGCCGAAATCATGTATGGCGAATACCGGGAAGAGCGCTACGCCGCCCCGCCCCTCCTCAAGCGGCTCGTTGCGATGGGTCGGTACGGGAGAAAGACGGGGGCGGGTTTCTACGACTGGACGCCCACCGGGCCGGTTGCCCTCAAGGTGTGATCGCGGGCGTCCGGCAGTCCGCGGATCGAACCCGCAAGCCGCCGGGAATTCCCCCTTCAAAGCGCCCTTCAAGCCCCGCGCTTCGCCGCTTCCGGCGCTCGCGCGGATTCATCCACGGACTCCTATCGCCGCGACCGCCGCTGCCGCCTGCGTTCACGGCGGATGGCCGCCTCCCGCCTCCGCTTCCGCTGTGCGCTCGGCTTTTCGTAAAACCGGCGCTTCCTGAGTTCGGAGTAGAGCCCCGAGCGCTGCACCTTGCGCTTGAACCTGCGAAGAGCCCGTTCCAGGCTCTCATTTTCCTTGACGAAGACTTCCAACCGGATCACCCCGTTTGTGGCGCCGACGTTCAGCCGGTACCGCCAGCGCGTTCGAAGACCGGCCCGGGGCACCCCCGGCCGGTCCGGCTTCCCGGTACTTTGCCGGGATTGGACGCTAATCATAGAAGCGGCTCCCGGGAAGTGGCAAGGTGCTGCGTCCGTTCTGTGCTGGGTCCGTTCCCTTGCGCCGGACGTAAACAAATGCTTACTATTCTCGCCCTCCCACTCCCACCGGCTCGCTCCATGCACCCGATCATCACGACGGAAAGCCGCCCCGAGGCGATGGCCGATGTGCCGGGGATCTGCGAACTTTCCCTCACCAGAGCCGTGGTGCAGTACCGCGATGTCCACGAGCTGTATCGCCGCGGAGGGCGCATCCGGGACATCGGGCTGGCCGTTGTGGTGGAAGGGCGCTTCGCATCGTCGGTGCGGGCCATGGACCTGGGTTCGGCGGAGGTGAAGTACCTCAACCTGTCCTCGGAACTGGTGATTCTCGACTGGGTCTACGACCCCACCCTGGCGCACATGCGATCCCTGGCCGCCGAGCGGGGTGACGGAGCGGCCAACGCGGGGACCCCGGCCTCCGGGGAGCTTCGGCGGTACTGCTTCGACCTGGCTCTGCGGGTCCTGGAGCGGAGGGGCTTCTCCCCCCTCACCCGCCCCACGTTGCTCAGGATCGGCTTCCGCGACATCTGCAAGGACCTGGACCTGCACGACAGCACGATGGTGCGGATCGTCACCGGACCGGGCGAGGTGACGCGTGTCCACCTCGACTACGACGCGAACGCGCTTGTCTTCCGCTCGGCCGGGTCGTGGCCCTGCCGGACCATGGAGCGCGCGATCCGCGAAGTCTTCGCGACGTTGCGGGTGCGCGCGGTGGGTCCGGTGGATGCGGAGGGCTCGGGGGGAATGTACCAGGTCCGTTTCGGCGTCCCCGTGAGCTTCGGCGAGCTGCAGACGAGCCTTGGGGCCATGCGGCGCGGCCTGGGCCGCCTGGCCGCCCGTTTCGAGCCCGAGAGGTTCCGGTCCGTGCGAAGCCTGATGTCCACCTTCGGTGAGCGTGCCACACTGGACAGAATCGCGTCGCGAGGCGGGGAGAGCGGTGGGTGGGGGAGTGCCAGGGAAACAATGCCGTTCGCGGGTCGCGGAACGTCCGGAACCGGGCGTCAAGAGGACCGCGCGGTGGTCCACTGAGCCCGGGAGGGCAATGTGCAGATCGGTGAGCAGAGCGTACGAAGAGAATCGGCGACGCCCCTCGATGGGCCCGCCGAGACGCCCGAGGTGCTCTACTTCAGGTATTACGCATACCGGCGCCGTCACGCCGACCGACTCCTGCGTCTGATACCCCGCGATGCGATTCGCGACCTCTACGGGACGGCTCGCGACTGGGCCAAGGCACGGGGACTGCACGATACCCGGGACCCCATGGCCACCCTCACCCGCTTCGCCGAACACCTACTCCCCCTGCCGACCTTCGAGATCTGGTTGGCCGACCGCCAGCACCACCCCCTCCGCCATATCGAGGACGGCGGCCAGACGGCCCATAGCCCGGCGCCCGTTCATCCGGCCAAGGTGGAGGAACGGCCCTTCGACTTCAGCGGACAGACCTGGATCGCTTCGCTGCACGTCTTCGTCGACGGCAGGCGGTGGCGCGGGTTCCTCCGCTTCAGGAAAGAGGGACAAGCCAGGCGGTACCACACGGCCCACATCTTCCTCGAGGAGACGGCTCGGGAGGTGCGGAGGAGCTTCCGCGAGTTCGACGGAGCCGCGTTGGGGGCGTTCCTGCGCTCCGTCCTTCCGTGACGACCGTGAATCGCCGGTCTCGAAGGTAGTCGCGGCGATCTGCCATTTTTCGGCAAAAATCTGTTTCTGTTTCTCGATTTGAGATGATTTGGCCGGGTGTGCACAAATGCTTATCAGTTTGACACTTAGATGGTATCGGTTTCGCGTCTCCCGAGCCCCCGCAACTCCCCCGGAAACAGGTGGTCTCGCGAAATGGCGTGTTATGTAACTCATTGCTGTACAACGACTTAGTGTCAGACTACCAAAGGTCGGTCGCGCCTTGCGGACCGCGTTCCCACCCCTTAAGGTTCCTGCGCCCGAGGTAACGGGGAGGAAGCGATGGCCGGGACGCCCAAGGTGAGCTTTCTCGCCCTGCTCCTTTCCGCGCAATCCCGAAGAAAAATCATCTTCCAGACAAGGGGTCCGATTGCTCATGTGGAACACGCGTTCCGTCCGGTTGAATGTACGCCTCCCCAACGATGTCGCGTCCGAGGCGGAGGAGGTCCAGCATTCCGACCCGGACTTCCTAAGCAGGGTCATTCAGTACGGGCTGACGCGCCGTTCCATCTACCATCGTCTGCGAGAGACCGAAGGGGGGGGCGCACCGCTGATCACCCGCTCGGCGGAGTCCGGGTCCGGCTTCCTGAGGCCGTAGCGCGCTTCGGGGGGATCCGCTTCGGCAGGAGCGATGCGGCCGATGCGGGAGTACCCTTGGTGGCCGTCCTGGATCAGCTCCTGTCGCTCGTGGCGCCCGGCCTCAGGACCCACACTTTCCCATTCCCTTGCGACCGAAGATCTTCGCCAGCCACTCCTGAAACTCCTCGTCAGGCGGGGAACAGAGATCCGTATCGTGCCAGTAGAACCGGCCGAGACGGAGATCGGTCAACTCCATTGGAAGCCGGCCACTTAGCGTGGTGTTGTCGATTGCCAGGTATCCGAGGCTCCGGAGATCGCCCAACTCGGGCGGAACCGCGCCGGTCAGTGCGTTCCCGGACAGGTAAAGGTGGGTGAGCCGCGCGAGCTTGCCGAGTTCGGGCGGAATCGCTCCGTCCAGCGTGTTCCACATCAGGTTGAGTGTGTGGAGGTTGCCGAGGTTGCCGAGTTCGGGCGGGATCGAGCCCGTGAGATGGTTCCCGGCCAGCGAAAGGTACGCGAGGTCATGGAGGTCCCCGAGTTCGGGCGGGATCGAGCCCGTCAGCTGGTTGAACCGCAGGTCCAGCCGTTCGAGGTGCCGGAGGTTTCCGAGCTCCGCCGGGATCGCGCCGGTGATCCCGTCCCGTAGGTTTCCGCCCAGATCCAGGTTCCTGAGGGCCGTCAGCATTCCCAAGCGGGCCGGAATCCTGCCCTTCAACCCGTTGCCGCCAAGGCTCAACCCGGTGACGTTCCCCTCCGAGTCGGTTGCGACGCCGTACCAGGAGTCGAGCGGCGCATCCGTCAACCAGTTGTCGCTGTATTCCCAGCCGGGTCCCCCCAATTCATGGTATAGGACCGTCAATATCCGGTGCTCGGCGGGTTCCGGATCGACCGGGCCATCGCATCCGGTGGCCAGGGCGGCAACCAGGAATGGCCAGGTGCAGCTCGCGCGCCGCGGAATCACTCGCAGCGAAGAGGGGAGCCTGGAAGACGTGGATAGTAAAGAAAACATGACATTGTGTACAGTATAGTTTACATTCTGGTTAGGTGGGCGGAGCGGGCCAACGTGGATGTCTGGCCGCTCGTATGACGCGCGGGTCTTGTCCACTGGCTGCATTGTTCCGTTCCTCCATAACCGGCGGGCCGGCTTGGCCGGGAACCCCGGCATGGCCGGGAAACCGCTGTGTTCGCTTTGGGAACTCGTGTTGACTATCTCCGTTTACGGGCGAACACACCTGTCATTACCCGAAACCGGGTCGGTCGGGAGTCGTGAAGCTCCCAATCGAAAGTCGGGAAGGGAAAGACCGGCTGCCAATCGTCGCCCGGTCGTCGTACAACCCCCGGAAGACATCGGGAAACCCCGCGTCGTACATCCCGCTCTCGGAGAAAGCCGGACAACCGATAGGTCCGGGTTCGATGGAACGGATGCGATGAGGATGCGGTGAGAAGTACCAGTGCAGCGCGTAGACCAGCTTGGTGATACACGTCCCCGAACCGGTAAAAGCGGCCGCCCGCGCTTCCCGGGCTTCCCGCGGCCTTGCATCCGACGGTAGGGACTGCCAGCGTACCACCGCAGGCCGTTTCTCCCCGCCTCGCCCCAGGGCCCCTCGTCACCCGAGCCGAGAGCGCCCACGATGATTGACACCATCACAGTTGAGGGGTTTCGCAGCATCCGCTCGATCCGGGACCTTCGTCTGCGGTCCCTGAACGTCCTGATCGGCGCCAACGGCGCGGGAAAGTCCTGTCTGGTCGACGCCATCCGGCTCGCCAGGCTCGCAGCCGTGCGCCTGCGAGCCGTGTCAGGGTATGTGGAGGCCTCGGGCGGCGCCCACCAAGTGTTGCACAACGGCCCCAAGGTGACCTTCCACATCAACATGATCGTCCAGACGCGAGGCTCTGCATATGGCTTCGGACTGGCC
>CAZTOF010000348.1:0-3454 GCA_964615515.1 uncultured Gemmatimonadaceae bacterium | reverse complement strand
GTCCTGTCCATTCCCTTTCCTCCTGCCATCGTGCAACTCTCTGACTCGCCCTACTCTAATCATTTTACCCTCCCGCGTCTCCCCCCACGTTGGCAGATAGGGTTTCCTCCGGTCGAGCGATCTGAGCTACATGATCGGTCTTGCCTTGGGGCTGCTCGTCTTCGGGAGCGCCGGGATGATGCTCTCGGCACACCTCCGCTCCTCTGGATCCGCACTGGCCATCCTGCTCCTGTACCTCTTCGTCGAAGAGGCCATCGCGAGGCTGATGCTGGGATCGGGACGGGAGTCTCTGCGCGCCGCGACGGAGTTCCTTCCGTTCAGTCTGGTCGAGGACCTCGGGGACGACTTGGCCCACTATCCCGGAGTGCTGGCCGAGGTGAACGCGGATCGTGCGGAAAGGGGACTCGCGCCTCTTGCGTTTCTGGAGGTCTGGGTGCTCGCAATCGCGGCGCTCACCTACAGCGCGTCCTTTCTCGGGCGGGCTTTTCTGAGCATGCGGAAACGCGATCTGTAGCGTCTCCCGGATAACCCAGGTGCCATTCAGCCCCTCCTGCGGCCGTGCTACCGGTACCCCTCGGCCACCCGAACTATCCCGCTACCTCGGTTCCGCCGATCTCGTGACCGCGCTCTGGGATTGCCTCGGCAGTCATGTCGGTTCCACATTTGGGAATGCTCCCAGTCCCATTTCCGCTCCACTCCTACTCAACTCGGACACGCACCATGTTCAACAGATTCCTGCCAATCGCGGTACTTGCGGTCACGTCAACGGGTTGCTCGCTGGCGTTCGTCAATGGCCCGCCGGGCTACATCCCCGCCAACGAGCCGATACCCGTCGAGTCGTGCACGCTCGACAGGACCCTCCCCATCGTGGACGCTATCGGCGCCGGAGCTTTTCTCGTGACGACGTTGACCAGTTCCGATGGTACCGAGGTCAGGCTCAGCGCTCTTCTCGGGGGCGCGCTCGGACTCTCCTCCTTTACCGGGTTTCGTAGAGTTGGACAGTGCAGGGAACGCGTGCTCGGAACAGTCTTGGAGTCGTCCTCACTCTTTGGCGATACCGAGTACCCCGAGGCGGCAACCGATATCGGCGGTACGCTCGTGACTGCTCCGCGCCCTTTGGGCGCGATAGTCCCCGGCGCTCCAAGAGTCGAAGATGGCGAAAACGGCAGCCGTTCCGTAGAACTCTCTACGCGTAACCGAGAATCCGAGGATCAGGACCGGTAGTAGCGCCCGATGCCGCTCCCGAGGAAGTCTACGAACAAACATCAGCAGCACCAAAAGCCCTCGGCCGGCTCCACAGTGTATTCGTTCTCTGCTGTCGTTGGGAGCCACGTCAGCCCCGCGGACGCGCTCGAAGCGGTCACCGAGGACACCGGGGAGTGGCCGTACCGGAATGTGAAAAAGACGTTCGGGGTCGATTCACACTTTGGGCCGTGAGCGATTCACACGGCATCCCCAAGCCGTCGGCGAGCGCGGGGCTTCTTACGGCCGGTCGCTGGCCGCTCCAAGGCGACTCAGTCGCCTTGGAGCGCGATGCGCCAAACCGAGCCTCGCTCAAGCAGTCCAACCGCAGTGCAGCAGGCAACTTATGGCCGTTCCTGAATGCGCAAACGACATGGGGGTCCGATGCGCACTTCGAGCCTCCGGCAGTGCGCTCTGGATCTATTGCTCATCCCGCAGCGCGGCAAGGTCTTGCGGCTCCGCCGCCGGGTCGTCCGTGACGCACCAGCGGCTCGGGCCGTGGCGGGAGCGACCCCCCAGTCCGAGGGCCGGGTACGGGGTCGGGGCGAGGTGGAAATTCACACCTCGCCCCTGCCCTCCTGGGGTCGCTCCCGCAGCATCAATCCCTGGCGGGAAGGCCATCTGAACGCCGCTGTGGGACACGGCGGATCAACCCGCTCCACCTCCGGCTGCCGCCATTGCCCAAACTGCTCGCGCCGCTCTCCTGCCAGCGTCCGCTCGCGCGGTCGCTGGCTCCGGCCACCGACGGCGGCCGTGGCCCCGACACCGCGATCCGCGTCTGCCTCTACGCAACGGCCTCCGTCCGGGTTTCAACCCCTGTCCATGGAGACCGCCGGTTCGAGGCGGCGGTCCGGCTTGCCGAGAGTCGGGATGCCCCCGCCGTGAACGTCCTCTGGCCTTCCTGCAAAGGACTGCTGGACCCGTAGCGACCCGCCGCGGCGGCTGGGATGGAATTGCACATCCCAACCTCCGCAGATGCCACAACGGGCATCGAAAAAGGTGGGTCGCTACGGCCACGGCCTCCGTTTTCGGCGCGGCACCGCCGCCCCGGAGGCCGTGGTGCAACCGCAAGCCGGACAACGACTTGCGTAGCCGAAGACATGCACGTCCGAACGGCGATTCCGTGCACATGCGGGTCGATTTCACATGTGCGGCTCCATCCGGTCACCGACCGCATCCGTTCCGGGTCTCGGATCGACCACCCGCGCCGATTCCGGGCACCGCCTTGAAAACAGCGCTTCAATCGTACCCCATGACTCGAAGATGGGGAAGATCGGCTGCTTCTCCAGCGGTGACCGTGATGTCGAATTCGATGTCGTGGCCGCACATCTTCCCCTTGTAGCCTCCCGCCGCCTTGGGGTTCTCGGGATCCGACAGATCGACCGTCGCATCGAGCGGCAGGTCCATCGCGCATCCCCCCGACCGGTCCTCCAGTTGCCATCCGGCCTTCCCCTCGATGCCGCCGCCCAGGACGACCGTCTCGAACCCGATGATATCGAAGGACACCTCGGTGCTCATGCTCGGGTCGCCGTCCACCGTGAACGCCAGTCCGTCGCCCGACACCTTGCAACCGGTCGGGGTGACCATCGCGCTCAGCTCCAACTTGAGCGTGTCCCCGGCCTGCCTGGCGCTGGCCGTTCCGGCCACCTTTGCTTCGCCCCCGTGCGGGCAGGCGACCGTGGTGTCCACGGGGCCGGGATCCACATCGTCATCGGGGAGGAGTCCCAAACCCTCCGTAACCGACTTGAACAGGGCCAGGGCCTCGGCCTCCGTCAGCGTGTCCGGCGGGTCCACAGGATCCTCGCACCCCGCCAGCACGACGGCGAGCACGAGTCCGGGGAGCGCGAAACGGGTTCTGCCTGACATTCGGTTCTACTCTTTCTGCCGGGATCGTCCCGGTGGTTTGAGGTGTTGTTCTGTGGGACCGGGCAGCATGTGACCGCGGCGAGCGGAGAGGACAATCCGCCCTCGTCGCGTAGCTGCCTACTCCTTGTTCGCGTCGTCCTGGCGGACCGTCACCGTGAACGTGTCCGAGGCGGACAGATCGCCCGTGTCCGTGGCCGTGGCCTCAATTTCGGCCGTCCCCACGGCGACTGCGGTGACGAAGATCTCCCATTCGTCGATCGAGACCGAGACCACATCCGTGTCCGACGAACTGGCCGTGTAGGTGAGGTCGTCGCGGTCCGGGTCGTAAAAGTGGTACGAGAGAAGG
>CAZTOF010000347.1:0-1670 GCA_964615515.1 uncultured Gemmatimonadaceae bacterium | reverse complement strand
CCGTGGTCTGCTGCGTGCCGTACCCGATCATCTGGACCTGAAGCGGGTGCATGCCAACCGGCACGTTGAGGAAGAGGTAGCGTCCCTGGCTGTTCGCCACGGCGCCGATTCCGGTTTCGGGGATCGAGACCTGTGCGCCGGCCAGCGGGCGAAGCGTTTCGCCGTGGACCACGGTGCCGGTGATGGTGCCGCCCTGCGCCAGGGCGGGAGTCGCGGTGAGGAGGAGGAAAGCGAACAGACCGAGACCAACGAAGAACCCGCGACGACTCATACTGCACCTCCTCACAACGAGTGGCCCCGGGGGCATCGACAGGATGTCGACAGGAGTGACCTGAGAGCGCGGGACCACGTACAGACTTAAATCCAACATTCTAGCGGAGTTGGAAGGCTGGCACAAGCCGTCAGCGTGCTCCGGAGCCAGTCGGCCGCGGAACGTCCTCCCCCGGCAAGGGCGGCGTGTGGATCGGATCCCGCCGGGCGCGCGTCGCCTGCTCGAAGGCGTAGCCCAGGGCGAACAGCCGGGGCTCGCTGAAGGCGCGGCCGAGGAAGGAAATCCCCACGGGCAGACCCCTTCGGGTGAATCCCGCCGGCACGATGAGGTCCGGCAAGCCGGCGAGGCTCGCGATGTTGGTGCCCACCATGCCCTCGAAGTGGTTGACGGCGGAACGCAGGGCAGGGGGCGTGTTCGAGGGGGGGTAGACGATGGCGTCCAGGTCCTGGGCGTCCAGCATCCCGTGCACGATCGCCTGAACCATCGGGAAGCCGTGCTCGCGCATCGCCACGTACTCGTAGCCGGTGAGCTCGCCTCCGGCCTCCTCCTGCCTGAAGATGTTCCAGCGGACCGGGTTGGGGCGGGAGCCGTCGGGCATCAGCGCGACGATCCGGTCCGACCTCTCGATCATCTCCCGCAGGGTCTTCGGATACTCGGGCCCGAGGGTCGCGAGGTAGTCCTCGATCTGGGAGCGGAACTCCGGGTAGCGGACCGTAAAGTACCAGTCGCCCTTGACGGCCAGAAGCCACGGCGGAAAGCGCACGTCGACGACCGTCGCCCCCTGGGCGCGCATGGTCCCGAGCGCCGCCTCGACGACCCAGTTGACCCCGTCGTCGTTGCCCAGGAAGTCACGCGCGATCCCGATGCGGGCACCCTCGAGCGCGCCGGCGTCGAGGAACTGCGTGTAGTCGGTCTCGAACCGGCCCTCGCTCTTGCGCGTTGTCGGGTCGGCCGGATCGATGCCGGTCATTACCCCGAGCATCGCCGCGACATCGTACACGTGACGGCCCATCGGGCCCGCCATGTCGAGCGTGATCGAGAGCGGAATGACCCCGTCGTGGCTCAACAGGCCGTGCGAGGGCCGGAGCGCGACGATGCCATTGTCCGTCGCGGGTCCGCGGATGGAGCCGCCCGTGTCGGTTCCGACGCCCAGCTGGGCGAACGACGCGGCGACGGCGATGCCGGCCCCGGTCGATGATCCGGAAGGCGTTCGCGCGGGGTCGTGGGGGTTCTTGGGAAAATAGTTGCCGACCGAGCTGAGGATGCCGCCGGACGCGAGCTCGCTCAGGGCGGTCTTGGCGAGGATGATCGCCCCGGCGTCGCGCAGCTTCTTCACGATGAACGCGTCGTCGGGGGGGATCGCGCCGGCCAGCAGGGCCGATCCGCCCGTGGTGGGCAT
>CAZTOF010000346.1:0-1605 GCA_964615515.1 uncultured Gemmatimonadaceae bacterium | reverse complement strand
GCTGGACGAGAAGGTGGCGCGGCTGCACCTGGACCACCTCGGCGCCCGGCTCACCGAGCTGACGCCCGGTCAGGCCGACTACATCAACGTGCCGGTGGCGGGGCCCTACAAGCCGGAGCACTACCGGTATTGAACGTGAGGCGGCTCGTGGCATCCTTGGGGCGCCGGGGGCGACCGCTGCTCACCGCGGCAGCCGTTGCGCTGGCCACAGCCGTCCTTTCGTGCGCGGAGCCCCCCGACCCGCTCCTGGGCGAATGGGTGTCGGTCGGATCCGGGGCCGAGCGCACGACCTACGTCTTCGAGGAAGGCGGGCGCAGCCGCTGGGTGCTGGAGCTGGAGGAGGGTCCCGACACCTTTCGGGTGAACTACCGGGTCGACTACCACCAGACGCCCATCCAACTGGATGTCGGGCCGTGGGGGTCCGGGCCGCTCGCCGGGCGCACCCTCTTCGGCATTGTCGAGATGCAGGGTCCCGACCGCTTCCGGGTCGACTTCGAGCCGGCCGACCCCGACGGGGACGGGACCGAGCGTCCCGCCAGTTTCTCCAACCAGGCCGTCACGTACGTTCGCAAGCTGAACTGACGGAACGGGGAATCGGTTGTCGCGGCGGGCAAACCGACAAGGAGGGGCCCGGCCGTCGCCGGCCGGACCCCTCCCGGATTCCTGCAACCGATGTCGCTCCCCGGAACGGCACTTCGCGGATGAACCCGGCGGAGCACCGTGCGCGGCAGCGCGACGGACGGACGCTAGCTCTTTCGGGCCACCTCGATCTTCCTGCTGACCGCCTCCTCGGCCTTGGGCAGGCGCACCGTTAGCAGGCCGTGGTCGAAGTCGGCCGTGATGCCGTCGGCGCGCACCGTGCGCGGCAGGGTGAAGGAGCGGCGGAAGGCGCCGAAGCTGCGCTCCACAAGGTGGTACTTGCCGGAAGCCTCGCCC
The DNA here is from genome assembly GCA_964615515.1 of uncultured Gemmatimonadaceae bacterium. Taxonomy (GTDB): domain Bacteria; phylum Gemmatimonadota; class Gemmatimonadetes; order Longimicrobiales; family Gaopeijiaceae; genus Bin94. The sequence continues at coordinate 669 of CAZTOF010000346.1, read as the reverse complement.
TCTTCCCGGGCCTCCCGCTTCTCGCCCGAGATGGTGAGGACGTTGTTCTCCAGGGTGATCTCGACCGAGTCGTCGTTCATCCCGGGCAGTTCGGCCGTGAGCAGGATCTCGTGGTCCCTCTCCTCGACGCTCACCGGGGGCACCCAGTTGGCGCCGTAGGTGAGGTTGCCGAGCCCGGAGTCGGTGAAGATCCGGTGCATCCGGTTGGCGAGGGCGTCGAAGTCGCCCCAGGGGGTGAGTCGGTGATTGCCGTGTCTGGTCAGAGACATGTTCGGAACTCCTTCCGATTGAAGTGGTCGTTGGTAAGGTCGCGTCGGTTTGGGCGACCCGCGCGATCCTGTTGCAGACTGCGTGCCAGCGTGAATCGGCCAAAATGGCAGGGGCAGGGTCGGCTGGTGCGGGGGGGGTGCCAAAACGGCGGGAATGGCCTGCCGGAACGGCAGGTGACAGGTTGCCCAAGTTCAAGCCCGGACATAACCTGAGCCCCATGCAAGACAACTCGCTGAACAGACGCGAGGCCCTGGCGGTCGTCGCGGCAACCGTGGGCGCCGCGGCCTGCGGGCTCGGCGGCGCGGACGGGCCCGGCTCGCGCGGGGAAGCGGGTTCCGAAGCGGGCGCCTACGCGGGTGCGGGGCCCGGCACCGGTGAGACGGACACCCCCCTCTGGGC
>CAZTOF010000345.1:0-2268 GCA_964615515.1 uncultured Gemmatimonadaceae bacterium | reverse complement strand
GAGCCAAGGCCGACCAGCAGTTCGCCACGGACGACGCACGCGTCAAGCTCAAGCGCCTCTATCCGACGTGTGATGTGTGACATGACACGAGCCCGTGGACAAAATCCCCCCGGCATTCGAGCGGCAATGCATCCGGGCTGGACGCTTCGCCCCACCTTCCGAAAACGTAAAGACAACCTTACACTATGTCATGTTCAGTATACATATGACGCTCCAAGGCTGCGCTCTGCGTTGCTCCTCAGCCCAATAGCGCTATTGGCCCCTCGTCACGCCTTGCCAGCCCGGCGCCTCGCCGCTCTCGGTGCTCGCGGGGCTCTATCCACGGACTGCTAGCCTCGCTCCGACCCCGTCCGCCGCGCAGTTTCGTCATTCCCCGGTTCCGGCCCTTCTCAACGCGTCGATGTCGATCTTCCCCATCTTGAGCAACGCCTCCATCACCCGCCCGGGATCGCGGCTCATCAGCTCCCCCATCGTCGCGGGTATCACCTGCCACGACACCCCGAAGCGGTCGTTCAGCCACCCGCAGTATCCCTCCTCGCCACCCTCCGCCAGCGCATCCCAGTATTGGTCGATCTCCTCCTGGGACTCACAATTCACCACGAAGGAGATGGCGGGCGTGAACTTGAACATTGGACCGCCGTCGATCGCGGAGAACGGCCGCCCGCACAGCTCGAAGGCCACGAACGAGTTGCCCTTCGCCGGCCCCGCCGCGACCGTGGAGGTGTCCACGATCCGGGACTCCGGAAAGAGGGACACGTAGAACTCCGCCGCCTCGACGGCGCGGTCCTCGAACCACAGGCAGGTTCCGATCATGTCAGGCATGAAGGCATGATCGCCGAGGTGCGTCTCCGAATTCAACCCCCGTGCGGTCCGGCCCCCTTCGCGACCTCCGAACCGCCTTCTCCAAGTCGAACATGATCCTTCCTCCTCCCAAGAGAATATGTGAAGTGAACTACAGTTTACGTCTGTCAAGCAAAGCTTGCCAGGTCAGACACGCCAACCGCCCCAGGACGTCTGCAGAGCCGCGTGCACGGCCATCCAGCCTTTCCGGTCGCGGGCCAGCTGGCCCTTGCCACGGCCGGTCAGCCGGTAGTACTTTCGCCGTCGCCCCGCATCGGTGAGCTGCCAGCGGCCGGCGATCAACCCGTCGCGCTCCAGCCGGTGAAGGACCGGGTAGAGCATGCCGTCCGACCATTCCAGCTCTCCCCCCGAGAGCAGCTTCACCTGCTTCAGGATCTCGTAGCCGTAGCTCTCACCCCCCGCCAGGATGGAGAGCACGAGCGGGCGCGACGACGCGGCCACGAGCTCCTTGTAGACCGGCTTCTTCATGAGCGCCTCTCTTTCCACTTTACCTTGAGGTGTAATGTACCTTGCAATGTAAGGTATATACGAAAAGAAGCGGCAAATGCGACGAGCCTCCCGCGCAGTTGTCGGCCGCAGCGGGCTTTCAGGCGCAGAAGGGCGGCGAAGGTGAGGGCCGCCATCGCGAAGGATCGCCCATCCGAGCGCGCCATGCGCGGCTTCCTCGGCCAAATGCGGTGTCCCCCGCTACAGGGAAACGTCTCCCCCGGGGTCGCGGTGCCGGAGCCTGTCCAGCGCGCCTTCGGCCTCGTCCAGCCGGGCCCGCCGCAGCCCTTCGTCCACCGTTGCGCCCTTCCACACGGGTCGGCCGCCCGACAGCGGCACCCGCAACACCGCCCCTTCGCCGAGTCCGCCGGGGAGGCGCGCCAGCGGCACATCGGTTCGGCCACCGTCGTCGTCCGCTACCAGCACCGCGACCCGCCCCTCAACGCGGTCGACCACCCAGATGCGGGCGGCTCCCTCCCCGCCCACGCCGCAGCCTTTCTCCGGGCTTGTCAATAGCTGAATGCGACCACCGTCGCCCCCTTGGCATCGTAGAGCGTGGCAGTGTCCCCGTCGTTGTTCCAGACGGCCCGCCGCCGGCCCATGTAGAAACGTTCACCGTCGGATCGGCCAACCCCCGAGTGCACCACAATCCTTCCTCCCCCCGCGATCGCGGCACCGGGCGGGAACCGGAAGCAGTGGTTCGCCAGGTCGCAGAGCCGCCAGCCCCCGATGGCGGTTGCCGCCGCGGCCGTGTTTTCCACCACGACGTACTCGCCATTCGGATTCCGGTGATCGTTGCCGGGCGCGTCGGCCTGTACCGCGATCCGCAGCCCCGTGTGCGAGGATGCAGCGGATACCGCCGCGGTCGCGGCGACAGCCCCGCTCTCTCGTCCGCCCGCCCCGCCCGCCTCCACCGTGGCC
>CAZTOF010000344.1:0-2356 GCA_964615515.1 uncultured Gemmatimonadaceae bacterium | reverse complement strand
CTCGTCGAGCGTGATGGGACGGAAGACGCGTGAGCCCTCGACGAGGACCCGAACTACCGCGCCTACGCCGAGGCGACCCAGCTCCTCTTCATGAACGCGGTGCTGCTGGGGCCGGGGCGGTAGGAGGGGGGACGATCGTCGTGTCCGAGCGCGGATGGCGCGAGCAGGCGCCCGGCCGCGAGCCCCTCGGCCGATGGCTTGTCCACAACGTGCCTCGCGGCGCGAATCTCGCCATTCCGCGGGCGCGCGAGTCCCGGCGAGAGATCCCATTCGCATCGGGCCCAACTCCGGGTGACGCCCCCCCGACCTCCGGCTATCTTGAACGCCCCACACACCTGAAGCCGCCCATGCCCATCGATCCCACAGCGTTCTGGAAACGAGTCCATCTCGGCGAGGACACCGGCGTCGAGCTGAAGGAGGTGCGCTTTCGCGGACGGAAGGTGGCGGCCCCGAAGCGCAGCGACCTCGCCGACGGATTCGCCGCGTTCGCCAACTCAGGCGGCGGATGGTTCGTGCTCGGGGTCCGGGACGACCGCACCCACCAGGCGTTGACGCCCGGCCCGCTCGATTCCGTGGCACAGATGGTCACGGAGATTTGTGCGGCCAACATCCAGCCTCCGCTCGACTTCAGTCTCCAGCGCATGCCCGCGCCTGAGTCGGGGGACGGAGGGGTCCTGCTCGTCGACATTCCTCGCGGAGCGTAGGTGCATCGGTCGCCCGGCGGGTTCTTTCGCCGGCGTGGTGCCGGCAAGCGGCAAATCGAGACGGCCGAGCTGCGGCGGCTGCTTCAAGCGCGGGCCCGGTCGGAAGAAACCGGCGCGGACATGCAGCTGGTCGCAGACACGGGCGTGGCATCTCTGTCGCCGGAGCATTGGTGCCGCTACGCCAGTTCGCGCTCGAGCGACAGTCCCGAGGTCATGCTCGCGAAGCTCAAGTTCGTCCGGGATGACGAGCTCGGCACTCCCCGTGCGACCGTGGTGGGCATCCTGCTGGCATCGAACGACCCGCGAGAGTGGCTGCCGAACGCATACATTCAGGCGGTCTGCTACAGCGGGGGGACCAGGGACGGCAACCGCCAGCTCGACGCCCAGGAGATCGGCGGACCCCTGGACGAGCAGATTCGCGGCGCCATGCGTTTCGTCGTTCGAAACCGGCGGGTCTCCGCCCGCAAGGATCCCGCCCGCACGGACATCCCGCAGTACAGTGAGCGCGCGGTGTTCGAGGCGGTGGTGAACGCCGTCGTACACCGGGACTACGGCGTCGCCGGCTCCCGGGTACGCCTGTTCATGTTCGACCTACCTGGAGACCCGCACGGATGCGTTCGGGCACGCGGACTTCGAGCTCTACGCCGAGCTGCCCCTGACGGTCCTGTGCGCGGCGCCCGGCCTGTGCGCTCACGTTGAGCGTGGTCACCGTGGCGGTGAGGGCCTCAATGTCGAGATGAGGACCGCCGACAACGGGGGGTCAATGATCATTGCCCACCGGACCGGCCACCTGCCGGGAATCAAGGGGCGGCTGAATCCCATTCTTGACAGTCTGGACCGGAGCTATCTCTACGCCGACAACGTGGCGATCGACGACGGGCGGCAGCAGCCCGTGTACTTCGCCCTGAACAAGCCCGTCCGCCTCACCGACTCCCTCGGTGCGAGGGCCACGCTCTGGTTCCGCGAGATGCTGGGGTCGACGTTCGTGTTCGACTATCGGTACGATTGAGGGCAAGATGGAACCCGGCGCCGATGGTTCGGTGACCCCCAACTACCGCAGATTTACTCGTCCCGACCGTCCGGATGATCCCCCAGCGTGGCCCGGCCGACACTCGCCCACTGCTCCAGCACCGACGCGTCGCTTCCGTCGTGGCCGGGATAGTTGGCGGGACGACGCAGCAGGAGCGCATCGATCAGGAATGGGATCATCTCGGCATCGTAGTCGTCGCTCGTATTCTGGTACTGCTCGTAGTCCCGATTGACCTCGGCGCGCACCATCCGCCACGCGTCACCCTCGGAGACGAAATGGACGACGTAGGTGCAGTTACCGGTCCAACTTCGGTGGAAATACAGAGCCTTGTCGTGCCAGTAGACGAACCACCTGTCCTCCATCATTTCGGGGATGAGCCCAGCGCGGATCCGATCCATTTCGTTCGGCGAGAACACCCGGTCGAGGGCAATGGTGGTTCGCTGCTCCGGGAGAGGCCTGGTGTCCCAGTCGGTGGGGAGGGCTCGTGTGGCGGTCATGGCGTAAAGGTGACCCCATCCTGATCGACCGTAAAGCGCAGCCCCACTTGCGGCCCCGCCCCCAACTGCCAGCTTTCCCGACTCCATCGCCTCCCTGATCCTCATCCGTCCCCGGAGCCCAGACC
>CAZTOF010000343.1:0-7409 GCA_964615515.1 uncultured Gemmatimonadaceae bacterium | reverse complement strand
TGTGTGAGTTTGTGGGGTATGCTGGCTTGTCCACCTTAGCGTGGGCAAGCCAGCCATGCGGGGCACCCGCGAAGACGTCCCACCGGGGCTCGCCCGGAACCACGCCGAGCGAGCAGTCGCGGACAAGCTTCCCGGTCTCGTCGTCGCCAACCTCAGGGACGGCGAGGGCGACCGGCCCGGCTCATCACTCCTCGGGACTGCGCCACGCTCTGGCGAGCGTCCGGTTTCCGGCCTACCCGTACCCCTCGGAGACCCGAGATCGTCGATCTGGGGCGATCCTGCGGCCCGTATATCCCCCGAAACGCCGCCAAATGGTTCCGAAATGGCCTGCAAGCGCGGTCAGGGGGTCGGATCAGGTCCCGGTGCCTGCTGCGAGATACGCCGACCAGTCGTTCATGAGGTGCCGTCGCCGCTCGAACAGGTCGGTGCGCCGGTACGCGGCTTCCACCTTGTTCCGGACTACGTGCGCGAGCGCCGCCTCGACCACTTCCCGGGGGTGGTCGGTCTCTTCGGCGGCCCAGTCCCGGAAGCTCGACCGGAAGCCGTGCGGCACCGCCCCGATGCCGTTCTGCCGGACCAGTTGGCGCAGCTGTGGATCCCTGAGCGGCTTCCCGCCCTCCCCGGTGAAGACCGGGCGGGCGGTGCCCTCGTCCAGCGCCCGCGCCTCGGCGAGAATCTCCAGCGCCCGGCCGCACAGGGGAACCCGGTGCTCGCGCTTCGTCTTCATGCGCTTGGCGGGCACCGTCCACACCCCCTCCGCCGCGTCGATCTCCGACCACTCGGCCATCCGCACCTCGTTCCACCTGGCCGCCGTGAGCACAAGGAACTCGAAGGCCAGCCTGACCGCCGGCGGGGCGTCCGAGGACCGCACCTTCGCGAGCGCCGCCCCCACTTGGCGGTGCGGGAGCGCCCTCATGTGCTTCACCACGCGGTTCTGCGGGCCGAGCACCGACAACACCCGGTCGCAGGGGTTGTCGGCGCGGTACTCCATCGCCACCGCCCATTCCAGCACCGAGCGCACGCGCTGATGCACGGACCGGGCCATGGACATCTTCGTGTGCCAGATCGGTTCGAGGACCTCCAACACATCGGCGGGCGTCACCTCTGAGACGGGCATCCTGCCGATGCGTGGAAAGGCGTGGCGCCTCAGGCTCGTGATCCAGTTGTGGGCGTGTGCCGTACTCCGCCACCCGGCCCGCTTCTGTTCCAAGACCCGCTCGGCGGCTTCCTCGAAGCTCGGCATGTCCCGTGCGCGGCGGCGCTCGGCGAGCGGATCGCCGCCCTCCCGCGCCAGCTTGCGGTTGGCGCGCGCCTTCTCGCGAGCCTCGGCCAGCGGGACCAGTTGTGCGCTGCCGAGTCCGAAGTCTCGGCGGCGGCCGCGTATGACGAGGCGCTGAACCCAACTGCGGGCTCCGCTGGGTTGGACGTAGAGGTAAAGCCCGTTGCCATCGCAATGCCGGCCGGGAGGTGCAGAGCGCACGAAGGCTGCCGAGAGCCGCTTGTAGGGATGGCGGCCCTTGGGCTTCGTTTTCCGGGGCAGGGTGGGGTCGTGGTTTACGTCATGCATTACCTCATAATATGGGGGATGAAGCCGGACGTCAATGAGTGTCTCGGGTCACCGGGGTCAAGATCCGATAGCAATAACTCCATGTGTAAACACGATATATGGGACAATACTGAACGTTGCTGGACGTTATGGCATCGAAACTAATGTAGCCGCCGGAGCTACGGCGCTGGCGAATGGGGCCGGAACCGGGTCCGGATCTTCCCGGACCCGAAGACCGGCAACTTCCAGATTGAGTGGCGCGAGAACGGGCGCAGGCTCACCCGGTCGCTCGGACACCGCGATTGGGCGAGGGCGAAACGGCAGACTGGTAAACCCTCAAATCACGGTAGGAGATCACGTAAGTCTAACTGGGACTGCACGATCCGCCACTTCTACCATTGGGCTGCGGCTGTTTTCGCCGTGTGGGAATTGCGGGAGAATCGCCATCAAGTAGCGGGAATTTGCGGGCATCGAGACGGACAATTGCACAGCTACTCTTCCGATGCCGCCGCATACCTCCGCAGCACCTCCATGCCCTCTTCCTTCAGGTTGTTCAGGTGTCGGGTGAGGACCCCATCAGTCTTGCCGTCCAAGGATTGCCGGAAAGGATCGGACGGCGCTAACGGGGGAATGCTCCCGCCAGCCACCTTGATAAGCGCGCGATAGGGGACGCCCTCCCTCCGGAGCCGTTCGAGTCCGCTGGCCGCGAAAAGTCCCTCCTGGGCCTCGAAGATGTGCGCGCTATGAAGGAGAATCCGACGAGCTTCCTCGCGGAGGCCACGAAGCTTGGCTCTCCGCATTCGATGCGAGGCCGCAGCGGCCTCCTCCACTACCTGCGCGCGGGCTTCACGGAGCACGTCGGACGCACGTTTCCTGTCTGGATCGGACCAAGCTACGTCCTGCCTGCCCGCAGCCTTCTCGTAGGCTGCAAACGTCGCGGCTTGGTAGACCCCACCGCTCTCCCTGACCACGCACACGGCGACGGGTGGCGAGCCGGATTCGTGCAGCACGAGGGCCGCCCCGGCCTCGGCGGGCGAGGCATCATCGGCGGACTCGTCGCCGGACGGCTCGGCGACTTCGTGCAGCAGGCCGTCGAAGGTGGGATTACCGTAGGTGAGCAGTTCCACCGAGGACGGGTGACGGTCGAAGACGGTCGGCCTGAAGGTGACCGCACGGTCGTTCGGGCCGGGGTGGAGCCAGTAAGCTCCTTCAATCGTTTCGTGTGGTTGGAAGCGGCCTCTCGTCAACTCGGCGTTCAGGAAGAGGCGTTCGATGTCGGTGAGCGTCACGGGGCTCCCCGGGTCGGCGGATGGCGGGATGCTGTGGTCCACCAGTTCGTCCAGGTCGATGGCCGTCCGGTCCCGGGATCCGGCTTGTGATTCGAGTTCGGAAACGGTGTCCCCGAAGGCGGCGTCCCGCTCGTCCCGCTCCATCATCGCCAGCTTGCCGATCGCGCGTCCCACGTTGTGCAGGATGGGCTGGAGCGTCCCGACCACATCCTCGAACCAGTCGATCCGCGCGCTGAGCCGTTCGTAGACCTTCGCTTCGACGGTGTCCTTGAAGAAGTAGTTGTGGACGTAAACCTCTTCGTGCCGCTGGCCGATCCGGTCGATGCGGCCGATCCTCTGCTCGACCCGCATGGGGTTCCACGGCATGTCGTAGTTGATGAGGACCCCGCAGGTCTGGAGGTTGAGGCCCTCGCTCGCCGATTCGGTGCATAGCAGCAGCCTGATGGTCTCTCCCTTGCGGAACTCCTCCTTGATCGCCTCCTTGCTCCGGAGAATCCAGTCCTCGCCGTCCCACGACTCGCCGCCCCGCCCCGAATAGCACGCGACCCCCGACCCGTAGACGGCTCGCAGGCTGTCGCGCAGGTAGTCCATGGTGTCGGTGTATTGGGTGAAGAGGATCGCGGAGTCGCGCGAGAGGAAGATCCGCCCCAACTGTCCTTTGAGGAACTCCAGCTTCGAGTCAACGGTGAGGGCTTCGAGCTCGCCGATGAAGTCGTCCAGGTATTCGAGTTCGATCCGGCGGGCTTCGGCATCCGGTGCGGCCATGTCCTCCGCCGCGTCGAGTCCGAGGTCGTCCTGTTCGAGGTCCTCTTCGGAGAGCGCGCCGGAGACCTCGGCGTCCGGATCCATGAGGAATTCACGCCGCCGCCCCAGGCTCGCCCGCGCGGCATGGAACGAACTAGTAAGGCGGCGGCGGTACACCGTCATGACGAATCCGAGTCCCTTTCGCCGTTCCTCGTAAAGCCGGTAGAAGTGGGAGATGTACTCCTCGATGCGGTCGTAGAGGTCCTGCTCGACCGGCGTGAAGGCGATCCATTCGTTCGTCGGGTTTCGCTTGGGGACCCGTTCGGCCAGAATCCCGCGCTCCCTGTACCGGTGCAGGAGTCCGCGCCCGTTTCGCCAGACGAAGGTCCGGATCGGCGTATGGTGCCGGACCATCTGGCCCAGGATATGCCGGGCGGCCGCATCGAGAGCCTTGACCTTGGCGGGGGCCTTGATGGTCTTGGGAAGGGCCTTGACCGCGTTCCAACGAACGGGACCCAGCTTGCTCGACGCCCTCTCCTCGAACGCGGGATCGAGCCGCCCCCCGGTGTCGAAATAGTCCCGCGTCATCTCCAGAAGAAACGGCCAATCCCTTTGGCCGGGAGGCGTTCGGAGTTCCTCGAAGAACCGGAGGAAGTAGTCCTCTCCCGCCCCCCAGCGGCCCTCCAGTCCGAGCAGCTTCAGGAGATCCCACACCTCGACGGGATCCACCTGCATGGGCGTGGCGGTCAGGAGATAGAGGCAGCGGGTCCGGTCCTTGATGCCCGGTCCTTCCCGTGTTCCCGAGAGCAGTTGCAACAGGTGGTTGTACCGCGGGGTACGGGTCCCGAACTCCCTGCGGCGGGCGTGATGCGCCTCGTCCACGAGCACGAGGTCCCATTCGGGCTTCAGCACTTCTTCGCGCCGGTCCCTGCGCTTGGCAAGCTGGCTGGACGCGATCAAATGGTCCGCCTGCTCCCAAGGGGAGCCGGTGACGGGCGTTTCGCCGCCGTGAACGTCGATGAGCGTCCCCCGTTCGTAGCGGGGGAAGTTCAGCGCGCATTTCTCCCAGAGTTCCTCCTGCCACTGCCGCACGACGCTGGCGGGTGCGAGAATCAGTGACCGGCGGACCCGACCGGTGACGATGAGTTGACGGAGCGCCAGACCGGCCTCGATCGTCTTGCCCAGCCCCACTTCGTCACAGAAGAGGAAGCTCTTCGGAAACTGCTCGACCACGGCATCGATCACGCGGTTCTGGTGCGGCCACGGGGTGACGGCTGCGGTTGCGATCCCGATGCGCGACGCGCCCGGCATGAACGGGGCGTGGCGCACGAACCGGAATGCCGTCCGTTCCTCCGGCGACGATCGCCGTTCGAGTGGATCGGTGGTCGGTCGCTTGGCCGGTATGCGCTTGAGAAGCCTCTGGCGCACTGCCTCCGGCAGCCGAAGCGCGATCCAACCGGGATCGGTGCCGTTCCAAAGAGACTCGAAATGCCGCTCGATGTCGGCGATCCGATGATCGTCCGGCGGAATGGAATTGGGACCGACGCGGCGCGGCCAGGAGGTGAAGACTTGGAACGTCTCGTAGTTCTGCCGCCAGCCCCGCCTCGACTCGTTGCTGCTTCCGCTGAACGCCAGCTTGTTGCCGACCGAGTCCTCGAAGATCCCCTCTTTGGGGTGGTAGTACTCCTGTGAGTCCGGTCGCGGGATGGGGAGACCGTCAGTACCCCTCGGCAAGACCACCCGGATTTCCAGTCTCCCGTGCGCTACGAGCCATGCCATGATTTCCAGCCGTGCCTCAAGATCGGCTTCGAGGTCGCCCTCGTCCCGTTCAAGAGCGCCGAGCATCGCCCGCTCCGCCGCGCTCTCGACCGTGCCGCGCTGCGACTCGCCGCGCAGGATTGCCTCCACGTCGCCCGATGAGAGGTCGGCTCCGCAGAGCAGCCGCATGGATCCGTCGTTCTTCACCAAGCGGGCCACCCCGGCGGCGGCCACGGCGAGCGCCGAACTACGAAAGTATCCGGTGGAACGGCGGTAGGTCACGCACCGCTCAAGTGCGGGAAGGTAGAAATCGTGCAGCCGGTCGTCCGTCGGACTGTAGGAGATTTGGAAACGATGGGACGGGAGACTCAATGCAGGGCCGGGTGGCCTGTTGGAGGGGCGGCCTTGCTGACCGGTCGGCGCGAGCATCGTCAACCGTCCGTCAGCGGTAGCGCCCCTTGCGTCACCTTGGCCTCGGGGTCCGGCGGCGCCTCGACATCCGGGAAGAACGCGAGCCGCAGACCGTCGAGCGCCCTCGCCTCGGGACGAACGAGCTTGCCGTTCTTCTTGACCCGGGGCACCGCCCGGACAAGCGCCCGAACGAGCGACTCGAAGGTGGCGTCGCCGCGAAATCCAGCCGTCTTCAGGAAGCTCTCGGCGGCGGCGGCGCCCTCGTCGGCGTAGAGCAGCATGGCCGTGTGGGCCGCGTCGATCCAGACGCTGAACGTGTCCGAGTCGAGGTCCACCCGGCCCTTGCCGCGACGGGCGGACGGGGCCAGAAGCACGACGCTCGCCCCCTTCTTTCGGAGGAGTCTGTTCCCGGCCACGAGGTCCGATTCCAGATCGAGGCCGAGCGCGAGCGCCAGCTTGCGCGCCTCGTCGCCCGGGAACTCGACGGCCCTGAAGGCGTCCCACGCCATCAGATACCAGTCGGTGACGGGATCGAAGCGCGTGTCGCGTCCGAGCAGGCCGCGCTTGCGCAACTCGACAACCTCGGCGCGGGCGAGATCCAGCGCGACATCCGGGCGAAGACGCTTCGGTTCGCCCGTCTTCTCATCGACTTCGGAGGTGAGGACGGGCCAGGACTCCGAAAGGATGGCCAGGGTGGGACCGAAGGTGGCGATGTAGAGGTCCACGCCGGAGATGCCCCGGTCCTGAAGCTCCTCGGCCGTCTCGCGGGCCGTCCGGCGCACTCTTCCGCGGATGTCGTCCCACCAAGCGGGCTCGGTGGCTTGGGGCCGCTTGCGGCAGGTCAGCAGGATGGTGCTCAGCGCCGCGTTCTTCTTCGCCTGATGCAGCCCGTGTTCGCTCTCGGTGTGAACCGGCCATGACGAATGGATGGCGAACCCCGCCTCAAGCAGCGACATGGCGAGAGTATCCCATGCCTCGACCTTCTTGTGGGTGAACATCACCGTCAGCACGCCGTCGTCAGTCAGCACCCGCCGCGCCTCCCGGAAGGAGCCAGCCATCTTGCGCTCGTAGTCGGCGGCGGCAAGCTGCTTCTTCTTGCGGCCCATGCTGGCGAAGCGGGCCGGGTTGGCGACCGCCTCGTCGTCCTTGTTCGCCAGATCGTCGGCGAACAGATCGGGGTGGACCGATCCCAGCGTGCGCTTGAGCCAGACGTAGAAGAAGTCCGACAACTCGCCGTACATCACGTTGTCGTAGTAGGGCGGGTCGGTGAGCACCACGTCGATGCTTCGGTCCGGGACGTGGGAGAGGTCGGAGGCCGAGGCCCGAGTCACTCTCACCGGGACGGGCGCTTCGGTCTGCTTGAAGATCCGGTGCGCGGGTTCGGCCAGCGTCGCGAGTCCCTTGTAGGCGTCGCAGACCTGATCGAGACCCCACGGGAAGAGGTTTCGGGAAGCGTCGAACTCGCCGTAGGTCCACTTGAAAGAGAAGTCGTGCCGGTCGAAGACGCCCCGGATCTTCGTTCGGGTCGGGTCCCAACTTGCAAGGTAGGAGTTGTAGTTCACCGCCTTGCTGAGGACCATCCCGAGATACGTGACAACGGCCTTCGCCCGGTCCCTGGGCAGTTCGCTGTCGATTTCGGGGGCCAGTTCGTGAAGGGCCTC
>CAZTOF010000342.1:0-2597 GCA_964615515.1 uncultured Gemmatimonadaceae bacterium | reverse complement strand
CCTCAGCACCTCGACCTGCGCCTTCCCCCGCTCCAGGATCGGCGCGGCCTCCGCCTCGGCCCGCGCGAACGCCGCCATCTTCGCGGCCTTGGCCGGCTCGACCACGTCGGCCCGCAGACGCTGCTCCTCGCGCTCCACGCGCTTCGTCTCGAGGACCTTCTCGGCCTCGACCTCGGCCTCCTGCGCCTTGACCCGCGCGATCTTCTCGGCGGTCTCGCCCTCGCGGTCCAGCTCGGCCTGGCGGACCCGCAGCTCGTTCTTCGCCTCGGCAACCTTGATCGCCGCCGCCGCCTCCCGCACCTCCGCCCGCCGGCTGGCCTCGGCCTGAGCCTCGCGCGTATCGGCCCGCTTCCGCGCTTCCGCGATCTCCGCCTGGCGGATCGCCTCGGCCGACTTCTCGCGCCCGTTCGCGGCCCGGTAGCCGCGCTCGTCGCTCACGTTCTGGATCTTGAGCACGTCCAGGTGGAAGCCCAGCGAAGCCAGATCCTCGCCGGCATCCTCGGAAAGGGCCTTCGCGAAGCCCAGCCGGTCCTCGTTGACGGCTTCGGGCGTGAGGGTGGCAAGCACGCCGCGCAGGTTCCCCGTCAGCGTGTCCTGGGCCAGCGCCTTGATCTCGTCCTCGGTCTTCCCCAGCAGCCGTTCGACCGCGTTGTTGAAGACCCACTCGGGCTCGGAGGCGATCTTCACGTTGGCGATCGCCTCGACGTTCAGCGGGATGTTCCCCTTGGAGAAGGCGTTGCTCACGGAGACCTCGATCGGGATGGTCTCCAGGTTCATGTGCTGGACCGTCTCGATGATCGGCACGCGGAAGACGCGGCCGCCGGAGATGGACCGGTATCCCACCCGCTGGCCGTCCGTGAGCAGGCGGTTGCGGCCGGTCAGCACCGCGGCCCGGTTGGGCGGCGCGATGACGATCAGGCTCTTGATGGTCGCGATCAGCACGGTGATCACGAGGACGAGGACGACGCCCGCAATGAGGGCCACTATCGGGTCAGGCACTTACCGCCTCCTGTGGGTTGGGGGGCTGGCGCCCCGTTTCATTCTTCGAGCAACTTCGGTGCAACGGGGCTTACGGCCGCGATGCCGTTCTTCATCTCGACCACCACCACGGCCTGGCCGGCGCTCAGCGGTTCTTCGCCCTGCCACGTTTCCGCCGCCCGGGCCCGGATTCGGATCCGGCGGTCTCCCCTGCGCACGGTGACGGCGCCCCCGCTTCCCGGCGCGATCTCCAGCGACACTTCGCCCGTGAGGCCGACGAACGACTGCTCCCCTCGCAGGGTCCCCGCCTCGGTGCGCTTGAGGTAGCCGAAGACGGTCGTGATCAACGCGCCCGAAGCCAGGCCGGTGCCACCCGCGACCGCGGCCGTGAGGACCGGCTGGCCGCCACCCCAGAACGCATGGAGAAGGGACCCGGCGGCGCCGAAGCCGAAGAGGGCGTAGATCGCCGCGCGGATGGAGAAGAGCTGCGCGATACCGCTCCCGTGGGCGGCGGTGTCCAGGTCCGCGCCGGCGTCCAGATCGGTGTCGATGTCGACGTCGCCCTCCAGGAAGTCCCCGAAGAAGGACAGGGCAAGGAAGCCGCCGCCGACCGCGAGGCAGAAGATGTAGGCTGTGAGCATTTGCCGGACTCCGGATTGCGCGCCGTAGCAACGTTCCTACGTCGGGGCGCGGGGTCATGTTCACGCGTTTGGCAGGTCGGCAAGGTACCTCGCGGGCCCACGTCGGCACCACCCGCCGGGACAGCGGACTATCGCCTCAAGCCGTCTCTGCCGCATGCAGCGGCGCGAAACAGAGCGGGCAAATCTCGTTGACACGCCGTGGGGACCTTCCGGACCTGCCTTGCCGAAGATCGGCTCTTGGCGTAATGTGGTAAGGATTCCTTACTATATGGAAAGGTGACTCCAGTGCTGGCCAAACTGACCGCCAAGAACCAGTTGACCCTGCCCAAGGCGGTGATTTCCGACTTCGGCGGGACGGAGTACTTCGATGTGACAAGCGAGAACGGTCGCATCGTACTCACGCCGGTGCGGGTGAATCGCGCCGATGCGGTACGGGCGAAACTGGCCGAGATCGGCCTCTCGGAAGCGGATGTGGCTGACGCAGTGGCCTGGGCACGCCGCAACGAGTAGGGCCCGCCCCACGGCATCTCCGGATCGATGAGCGACCCGCCCCCGCACGGCTCCACCGCAACGGAACGTCCGCCAAGGTGGGTCCTCGACACGAACGTACTTGTCTCTGCCCTGCTGTTCCCGGCGGGCAGGTTGACCTGGATCCGAGACGCGTGGCGCTCGGGAACCGTCGTTCCCCTTGCAAGCCGCGAGACCACAACCGAATTGATCCGCGTGCTGTGCTACCCCAGGTTCGGGCTGTCGCCCCGCGAGCGCGAGGACCTGCTCGCCGACTACCTGCCGCACTGCCTGTCGATCATCGTCTCCACACCCCCGCCCGTCCCCTACTGTCGCGACCCTTTCGACCGTCCCTTTCTCGAACTGGCCAGGGCCGGACAAGCCGACGCGCTGGTTACCGGCGACAGGGATCTCCATTCCCTCGCTCCGGCCTTCCCGATCCCCATCCTGACCCCCGCCTCCGCCCTTACC
>CAZTOF010000341.1:0-5770 GCA_964615515.1 uncultured Gemmatimonadaceae bacterium | reverse complement strand
GCCGCGTGGGGCCCGGCGACATTCGGCGGATGCGCGCGGCCCTGGTGTCTTCCCCCGCGTGAGCCCAACGGGAGTTGCGAGGCGCCGGGCCAGGCAAGGCGAGGCCACAAGGCGCGACCGGACGCCGCCGGGCGAGAGGGTTTGTCCACGGGCTGTCGGCGATTAGCTTCAGGACCCGCGGGACGTGGCGCAGTCCGGTAGCGCACCTGAATGGGGTTCAGGGGGTCGCCGGTTCGAATCCGGCCGTCCCGACTCAGCGCGGCAGTCCGTCGCTGATCATGATGTCGGTGTCCCCTCCCAACAGAACCCGGCCAACGCCCCGGTTCCGCAGCACCCCGCGCAGCCTCCCGGTGCTCCGGTCCGTCACGATCGCGATCGGCGGCGCACCGGATCGTTCCAGGGTGAAGTGCCCTTCGGGCCCGGAGAGCACCACGCGCTCCAGCGACCCGTCCCGTGACGGGCTGAAAGGCACCGCGAACAGGAAGCTTCCGCCGCCGAACTCCGTTGGCCAGGGCGCGAAGCTGAAGGAAAACCGGCGCTGCCCGCCGGGTCCGAAGCCCTCGAGCCGATAGGGTCCGGGGACTTCGGGCAGGGTTACCGGCAGGTCGGTCATGAACGCGGGGTCCAGGTGCATTTCCCCTTTCCCGGCCCTTCCCCAGAGCAGCAGGGTTCCGTCCCCCTCTCCAACGGCGGCGACCTCGGCCGCCCCGCCGGGAGGAGGCCCCACCAGATCGGCTTCCCTTTCTTCGCGGAAGCCCATGGCCCGCACGAAGTGATAGTCGCTCACCCAGTTCGGCGTGCAGTACCCCATCACGTCCTTGTAGAGAAACGGGTGCACGAGTCGGCGCGCGGAAACGTCGTAGCCCCACACTCCCAGGATGCCCCCCTCATAGGGATAGTCCTCGTCCGCCCCTCCCGTCCCGCCGCACGGCGCGTGCTTCAGACCCATGTTGTGGCCCAGTTCGTGTGCGAGCGTTTCCGCATCGGCGGCACCCACGGCGACCGGGTAGCCGATGGTGCCCAGGCCGCGCCAACGGGAGCCCGCGGGGGGCACGACGGCTCCGTAGTAGTACCCACGGGACCCCTCGCCGGCGCGCAGCAGGAGGAGATCCGCCAGCAGCTCACCCCATCCGCTGCCGGTCGTCAGGTCGGCTGTGGTGACCATTCCTTCGTGAACGTCGATCCGCAGGTCGCCGATGGGCAGCACGGAGCGGGGGAAGCGCAGAGCCTCACCGTCGGCTGAGAGATTGTCGGTCCATTCGTGGACATCCTGGTCCGGGGCCGTATCCGAGGCGACCACGACCGGCACCACGGTAAGGTCGAGCCGGCGAAGCGGGCGCACGTCGAGGGCGAAGCGTCCTTCGGCGGGAATCCTCAGCTGGCTGCCCATACCGTGCGGAACCACCCCGGCCCGGTCCACCTCGATCACCAGCTCGGTGCCCGGCATGACGGCCCCGCCCGGAATCGACACGTTGAAGGACAGATCCAGGCGGTCCTCATTCACTTCCGTGGGAAGCATCTCTGACTCGAGGCCGACCTCCGCCCAGTGGGCCAGATGTCGGTCGCGATAGAAATGGGCGGTCACGCGGGGCTGGTAGTAGCTGGGCAGATCACCGGTGACGAAGACCCTCAGGAGCGCCTCCCGGCCGGCGATGAGCGGCACGCCCAGGTCGGCGTTCTGCACGCCCTGGGTCACCGTAAGGGCGGGTACCGCCAGCACCAGGACGCGCGGATTGATCCGTAACCGGCTGTGGGCCGTCAAGCCCGCGAACGACGCTCTCACCTCCGTCTCGATGTGCCGTGCCGCCTCCGCGCGCCCGTCTTCCCGGAGGTACACGGCATGAGGATCGGGCGTGGTCCACGAGGGCCTGACCCAGGACGGCACGGTCGACATGGGCACGCTGTCCTGGTCCAGCACGGCCACTTCATAGCGAGCGGTATCGCCCACTCGCACCAGGGTATCGGCAGGGGTGACCACCAGGAACGAGGGGACGCGGGAGGGCTTCAGCGCCAGATCGGCACAGCCCGCGCCACCGAGGGCCAGGGCCAACGAGACGATTCCGGGCGATAGCCGAGGTGAACACAGGCGTGCGTTCAGCGCACACCTCCGGGCAGGCCGTCGCTCACCAGGATATCCACGTCGCCCCGGAGCCAGGCCGGGCCGGCCTCCCAATCGCGCCGTATCGCCCGAACCCGGCCCGTGCCGCGATCGCGTACAATCGCCATCGGCGGCGTGCCCGACCGCTTCAGGGTGAACTCGCCGCCGGGACCCGAAAGGACCACACGGGCCAGCGGGCCGTCGCGCACCATGTCGTAGGGCACGTTGAACAGGAAGTGCGCGCCGCCGTGTTCCACGGGATTCGGGGTGAAGCCGAAGGCGAACCGGATCTCGCCGCCCGGACCGAGTCCCTCCAGCCGGTAGGGCCCCCCGTCACCCGGCACCCCGGCCACCGCTTCGACCAGGAACGCGGGCTCCAGCATCACCTCCTCGGTGCTTGCGCTGCCCCACAGCATCAGCGTCCGCTCCGGCGGGCCGGACTGCGGCCCCGTGCCCTCCTCGTCCAGCCGGTACTGCATCGCCTTGATGAAATGGTAGTCGCTGACCCAGTCGGGCGTGCAGTAGCCCATGAGGTCCCTGTACTCACCGGGATCCACCAGCGTGCCGCGTTCGAAGTCATAGCCCCACCTGCCGCTGCTGCCATCGTCGTACGGGAATCTCGGATCGGTGCCGAGGGGATCCCCGCACGGGGCATGGCGGAGGGACAGGTTGTGACCCAGCTCGTGGGCGTAGGTGTCGGCCCTGGGCCGGCCGACGCTCACGGGGTAGCCGATGTATCCCACACCGCCCCAAACGGAATTCTCCGGAAGCCGGACGACTCCGTAGTAGTATCCCCTGCCTCCTTCGATGCTGCGGAGGGCCCGGATCTCCCTCAGGTACTGGTCCCAGCCGCCGGTGGTTGTCAGGTCGGCATCCGTTTCATAGGTGTCGTGAACCGTCACCTTCATGTCCCCGACCGGAAGCAGGGTGCGTGTCATCCGCAGCTGCGGGCTCTCGGGGTTCAGGTCGCGGGTCCAGTCGAAGACCCGCTTGTCGGGTGACCGGGTGAGCAGGGTCGGAACGAACGTCTGATCCAGGACCGGCATCTCGACGACGTTCAGGTGCATCCGGCCCAGTGCCGGAATACGCGTCTCGCTCCCCGCGGACCGCGGAACCGCGCGCTCCGTGTCCAGGTCGACAACCAGTTCGAGACCGGGCCGAACCAGCTCCCGCGGGACCAGGGCGTCGTAGGAGCGGTCGAGGCGGCCTTCCTCGACACTGTCCGGAAGCACTTCGGATTCCGGTCCGATCTTCTCGGAGCGCACGACCTGGCCGCCCCGGTAGAAAGTGGCCCGGACGTGCGGCCGGTAGAAGCTGACCTGGTCACCCGCGACGAACACCCGCAGCAGGGCCTCGCGGCCGGCGATGAGCGGAACGCTGCCCTCCGGATTCTGAATCACCTGGTTCAGGTAGATCACGGGTGCCGTGAGACGCACGCGCCTCGGGTTGATCCGCAAGTCCGTCTTCGTTTCCAACCCGGCTACGCTGGCATCGATCTTCAGGGCCCCGCCCCTCCTGGCGTCCAGTACGCCGGTAGGCGCGATCACGAGCGCTCGCGGATCGCTGACGGTCCAGATCGGCTGAGCCCAGGAGGGGACGCCCCCCGGCATGGGATACCCCTCCTGGTCGAACACGAGAAGGGTCAGTTTGGCGTGATCACCCGCCGTGACCAGGGTGTCCCTGGGCGAGATTTCCAGCGCCGCGGGAAACCTTTCCGGAGTGATGGCCAGATCCTCGCAGGCCGCCGCGGCGACCGCGACGGCTATGCACAGCACTCTTTGGATCGACGCTCCCATCGCTCCAGTCTCCTGCTCGGATCCCGCACGGCCGGTTTGGACCTTGGCCCCGCAACATCAACGCCGCCGCTATCGTAGCCCGTCCCGGAGCCGAACGCAATCGGCGCGGGTGTGCATGGACGGACTCCCGCGGACCCCGAGACCGGCGAGGCGCCGGACCCTGGCCAGGCGCTCCGAAGCCGCGACGGGTCTGGCCTGCTTCATCCCCCTCCCAACCGATACGCGAAGCCGACGTCCACGGCGATCGCGACGGCGTGGCCCTTGTCCGTATCCTGGTTCGCCGACATCCAGCGGTAGGACACCCCCGGCAGGAAGCGGAACCGGCCCGATCCAACCGAAAGACCCGCGGCTCCGTGGATGCCAATTCCCGGATCCGGATCGTGGCCCAGCGTCCCCGCTTCCGTGGAGCCGAACATGAGTCCCAATCTCACCCAGGGTTGCGCGGGCGATTCCGACATGCCCGCAGGTGCCCACTCCGCACCGAGGACACCGTGGTTTCCCACCACCGTGATCTCCCGGTCGATGCAGAAGCCTGCCTCACATCCGAAGGAGGTGCGGATAAAGCCTCCGTATACCGCGATCGACTCGAGAATCTGTCGCCGCACCATGACATCCAGGGACACGGCCGGCACGATGTCCAGCGCGGCGCCGGACAGGGAGTGGCTGCCGACCGTCAGTCCGCCCCTCGCCTCCACCTGTATCTGCCCCGCGGCCGGCGCGTGCGCGAAAGCCGCGCCCAGAACCAGTACCTGCAATACTCTTCCACTCATCGAAAGCCTCCTGGAATTCCATCACTCAACATGTCACGGCTCCGCACAGCACTCCTCGGTACGGCGTTTTGATCACACCTCGGGTCCTTTCCGACAGCGCCAAGGCCGTTCCCGGGACCTTGCCCGGGGGGTGGACTGGACGGCCTGGGCCCCCTTATGCCAACTCTAGTTCTACCACTCAGATGAGCAAAGGGTTCCCGTCTTGTCAAGGAAGCCGACGGCGTCGAGCCGCGGCGCAACCGCCTTCCCATCAGCCGAATCCAGCGGGAACGCGGAAGGAGGGAACAAACCGCCGGCAATCCGTGGACAAGGCCCCGCGAGCACCGAGAGCGGTGAGGTGCCGGGCCGGCGCGGATGTATCGCCGCTCGAATGCCTGGGGGGGTTTGTCCGCGGGCCGCTCTTAGAACTCCCGGATCCTGATGTTCCGGAACCACACCGGATCGCCGTGGTCCTGAAGCCCGATGTGCCCCGCCTCGGCCATACCGTAACCGGGCCATTCGGCAAACTTCGTCGCGGCCACCGCCGCCCGCCATTCCTCCGTCCAGAGTTCGTACTCCACGATCCTGACCCCGTTCATCCAGTGCTCGACGCGAGCACCCCGCACCACGATCCTCACCTCGTTCCACTCGCCCGCTGGCCGGGTGACATCCTCGGCCGGGGCATGCAGGGCGTAGTTGGCACCCGCAGAGGTCTCGGGGGTCCGCCCGTCGGGATGTCCCTCGTTGTCCAGCACTTGCAGTTCCGGACCGGTCCAGTACGGCGCCCTCTCCGCTTCGGTCGCCCGGTAGAATACGCCGCTGTTCCCGCCCTCCGCGACCTTCCATTCCAGAGCCAGCTCGAAGTCGGCGAACTGCTCCCGGGTGATGAGTGTTCCGCCGTCCACTCCCGGCGTGAAGGCCAGACTGCCGCCGGCCACAGACCAGCCGCCAGGCGCGTCCTGGCGCCGATAGCCCCGCCATGCATCCAGGGTGCCGTCGAAGAGGAGCTTCCAGCCGGCCGCCTTCTCCTCGGCGGTCAGCCGGTCGACCGGAGCCTCCTGCGAGGCCGTTGTTTCACCGGCCACCCCACCACCGCCCTGCATGAGCCCGGCCTCATCACCCCCATC
>CAZTOF010000340.1:0-4202 GCA_964615515.1 uncultured Gemmatimonadaceae bacterium | reverse complement strand
CCCCCCGCCAACCGCCCGTCTCCGAACGACGTCCCCGGCCGTGGCCACGGGCATCCCTCCATTTGGCGATGCGGACCCCCCGCAATAACTTGTGTACGGCAGCATGGCAACACCTGTGAATGGAGTAGACATCATGACTCGCGCCCACCTCCTCCCGACCACTCCCAACCGCACCACCCACCCGAAACCCACTCGCCTCCGTCCCCGTCCGGGCATGCTGCTGGTCGCTCTCGGAGCGCTCCCGTTTCCTGGACGCCTGGACGGCGAATGAGACGATTCCTGCCCCTTCTATTCCTGCCCGCCTGTGAACCGCTTCCAGAGCCGGAGCCACCGTTCGCCTGCGCCCCCGCCCCCCGGCTGACGGCCTTCGTCGGCGAGTGGGCCCAGGGGGATATCTGTTTCGAGGACCCCGAGCGTGAAGCACTCAAGATCAGCCTGTCCACCCCGAACGAAGGCCCTCTCGGCCTGGTGGCGGTGCGGGGCCAGACAACGATCTTCGTGCTGGGCCGAGCGCCGGGCTCCACAACGGTCGTGGTGACGGCCACGGATCCGGACAGCCTGAAGGCCACCCTTGACGTGCCCGTGCTCGTCCCGAACCGTCCGCCGACCGGGTCCCCGGATGATGTCGAGGTACCCGCCCGTTTTGGGGTGACGATCAATCTCTCCGATCACTTCTCGGATCCGGATGGGCAGCCATTGGCCTACTCGGCATCCTCATCGGCCCCGTCGGTCGTGGATGTGGCCGCATTGCAGGACAGTTATCTCAGGCTCCGGCATCGGGGTGGCCAGGGCTCGGCGGCGATTTCCGTGACAGCCTCCGACGGCGAAGAGAGCGTGACCGGGACGTTCGAGGCCACGGTCGTGCCGCCCGAGCTGGTTGTGTCCGACGACTTCGACTCCGACGAATCCCTCGACGACTGGGCGGTCGGACGAAAGGCCAGGGCTGAGATCGAGGACGGGTACCTTGTCCTGACGGCCGACTCGGCCGACTACCAGGCGCAGGCCTGGCAGGGATTCCGGGGCGCGGCGAGCGAATGGATCGTGGACATCACGCTACGGACGACCGAGGCGGACGCGCAGGCGGGGTTTTGGGTGTCCACCGGCGTGCGCCCCATTTGGACCTATCGGTTCCTGCTGGGCGAGGCGACTATTCCGGAGGTCGGAGACGTCAACTGGCTTTTCGGCTGGCAAGTAGGCCGGGGATGGGTGACGCCTGAGTGGGGATATGGCATGTCGAGCCATATTCGCGACCTTGCCGACGTCGAGGTCTCGCTTTCCATGACCGAAGCCGGTGTCCGCGCCACCGTTGACGGCAAGCTTCTCTTCGAGCGCACCGGCGTCGGTCATTTGACGCGGAGGAGCGTCGGCATCACCCTTGTGACCCGGCCCGAGGGCGAGGCGGGGGTGGCTTCGAGCATGAAGCGGGTGCGAGTCGTCACCCCGGAGTTGACCGAGGACAGCCTTCTTCGGGCGCATGGCCGGCCCCGCAATCCTCCCGGGCATCCCATACGGTGGTAGAGTTCACGGAAGGGCCGGGCACCGGATGAGGCGATTGCTACCGCTTCTCTTCCTGCTCGCCTGTGAACCGCAGCCACCAATCGTCTGCGGCCCGGTCCCCGAGCTGACGGTCTTCGTCGGGGCGTGGGCCGGGGCGGACCTGTGCTTCGAGGACCCCGAGGGCGAGGCGCTCGACCTCGCCACTTCCGTCCTCGATACCATCCCCCTCGCTCGGGTGCAGCTTGCGCCCACGGGCCACCTCCGGGTGCAGGGGCGGTGGCCCGGCAGCACGACAATCACGGTCACGGCCACGGACCCGGACGGCCTACGGGTCGGGATGGTTGTGCCCGTAACCGTCCCGAACCGCTTGCCCGATGGATCGCTCGCCGACATCGAGATTCCCGCCCGGTTTCGGGAAACGGTCTATCTCGCGGACCACTTCTCGGACCCGGACGGGCAGCCGCTGACCTACGGGGCGTCCTCATCGGCGCCATCGGTCGTGTACGTGGACATTGTGTCGGACAGCCTGCTCAGGCTCATACCGCTGGATAGCGAGGGGTCGGCCCGGATTTCAGTGACCGTCTCCGACGCTGTCGACACCGTGACCACGTCATTCGAGGCCACGATCGTGCCCACCCTGGTTGTGCTCTCCGACGAGTTCGATTCCGCCGAGTCGCTCGAAGACTGGACGCTCGAAGACTATTCGCACGGGAAGATCGAGGACGGGTACTTTATCCTGACTGCCGATTCGGTGGACTACAACGGGGCGGCCGGCCAGCAATTCGGAGGCACGGCGAGGGACTGGCTCGTCGACATCACGCTGCGGACGACCGACGCGGAGGCGCAGGCCGGGTTCCTGGTCTCCACGGGGTCTTTCCCGATCTCGGCCTACATGTTTCTGCTGGGCGAGGCGGAGATCCCCGGTCTTCCCTCTTTGAACTGGATCTTCCTGTGGTGGGATGAACGGGTCGAAAGAGGCTGGGTGACGGATGTTTGGGCATACGGCAAATCCGGCCACATTCGCGACTTCGCCGATGCCGACGTGTCGATCTTCATGACGCGGAGCGGTGTGCGCGCAACCGTGGACGGGAGATTCCTCTTCGAGCGTCGCAGACCGGCACCCCTGGTATCGAGGGCTACCGGTCTCTTCCTCGTGACCCGGCCCGAATACGAAGCGAACGTGGCTTCGAGCATGAACCGCGTGCAGTTCGTTGCCCGCAGATTCACCGAAGGGAGCCGCCCCGGCGCGCATGCATGGCCCGGCAGGGCCGAGAAGCACATCATGCGGCGGTGGTAAGCTGCCCCCCCAGTCCGCCGTACATTGTCTCTACACAACGTGCCCCCCGGAATGGAGCGAAACTCATGACACCCCTTCCCCCCTCGGCGGCACCCGCCCGCATGACCGACCGGACATTCGTGCTCCGAACCCGTTCCGGCCCGGCCAGGCTGGCCGTCGCCATCGGCGCGGTGGCTGTTCTGGGCTGTATCGATCCCATTGATCTCGACGAGTACCGAACCGTCGGCCACATTCCGGCCGGTGTCCTCACGGATGGCGGAAAGTATGGGCCGCAGATCCCCGAGACGGTTACCGCCGGGGTCCCGCTGGAGATCGTGATCTGGACGTTTCACTGGTGCGCCGAGGACGCCGGTACGGAGGTGGCGGAATCCGGCGGCTCGGCGGTAGCGATTCCATACATTCGCGAATTCCCTGGTCGCGGCTGCACGCTGATCAACAAGCCCGTCGAGCACATGGGTGAGGTGGTGTTTCCCTATTCGGGGCCCTCCGAGCTCGTCCTTCGGTACAGCAGGGTGGGCGGCGGAAGCTGGAAGCCGAACGGGACCAAGGTATACGATGTGATGGTGCACCCCCCGGGTTGATCGCCTACCGTGAACGCCCCGCCCCTACCCGGATGCCGGCCAGTCGCATGCCGGGAGGGTCTTTCCGCGCGCCGCTCGCCCTCCTACCCGTCCAGCCGCAGCCTCGTCGGCCCCGTGATCGTCAGGCCCATCGATCCCATCGGCCCCATGGCCATGGTGCCCTCCATGTCCCGCTCGTACCGGGCGTAGGCGACCAGCCGGCGTCCCGGATCCCAGAGGACGAAGCCATCCGTCGATCCCGCCACGTCCTGCGTGATCGACATCCCCCCCTCTTCGAAGGAGGTCTCGACCCGGACCTGGTTGGCCACCGCGATGTGCACCAGGCTGCGGCCTTCCACCACGGTGTCGCCCACCAGGGTGTAGGTGCCGACCGTGGTGGTGCCCATCGACGCGCCTTCCGTTTCGGTCGATGCGGTCACGGTGTCCACCCAGGTGGCTCCCGGTTCCACGTCCCCGCCGGGCATGCGGGGGAAGATGAGGTAGCCCAGTACGGAGAAGGAGGACATCATGGCGAGCGGGCCCGCGAGTTCCGGGAACGACGCGAGCTCTTCGACGCCGCCCGGACCGATCACGACCTCGAGGTTGCCGCTCAGGTCGTCCGGCCCCGCGGTCTGCGTCCCCATCATCGGGTGGGTCATGGACCCATCGAAGGCTTCCACCGTGCCGACGACCCGCACGCCACCCGGGTCGGTCCGGAAGGCCAGGCCCATCGTCGCGGAACCCTCCCCAGTGACCTCAATGCCCCCCAACGGCGAGGCCATGTCAATCGAAATGGTGTCGTCGACATGGTAGACGGCGGTCGGGGGGGACGGGATACCGTACGTGAG
>CAZTOF010000339.1:0-14214 GCA_964615515.1 uncultured Gemmatimonadaceae bacterium | reverse complement strand
GTCTACCAGAGCGTGTTCGGCGCCACCGGCACTGCGCTGACCCTGCCCACCCTCCCCGCGCTCCCGCTCCCGGGCCTGTCGGCGCTGCCCGCGATCGGACCGGCGCTCTTCAGCCAGGCATGGACCACCTATCTGGCCTATCTGCTGGCCCCCGCGCTCTGGTATTACCTGTTCCGAACCCGCTGGGGACTCGAACTGCGGGCCGTGGGCGAAGAGCCGGGCGCGGCCGACGCGGCCGGAATCCGCGTGCGCCGCACCCGCGTCCTGGCGGTGCTCGGCGCAGGCTTCCTGGCGGGAATCGCGGGAGCCCATCTGGCGCTCGCGCACGCCGGCACCTTCGCGGAGGGGATGTCGGCGGGACGGGGCTTCATCGCCATCGCGGTAGTCGTGCTGGGCCGCTGGAATCCCCTCCTCGTGCTCCTCGCCTCCCTCTTCTTCGGCGCGGCCTCGGCGCTCCAGTTCGAGCTCCAGGCGGTGTTCGCGAACGTGCCCTACCAGCTCCTCCTGGCCTTCCCCTACCTGCTCACGCTCGCGGCCCTCGCCGGGTGGATCGGCCGGTCCAGGGCGCCGGCGGCCCTCGCGCGTCCATGGCCCCCGCGGTCGGGCGAATAGCGGTCCCGGGAGTCGGCAAAACGCCGCGGACCAAGTATCCTTGAAAGAGGATTCGGCGCTCCCTGCTCCACGCGCGCTGCACCTGAACCGGCGAGCACCTGAAATCGAAGGAGAGATGCCCATGAGACGGTTTACAGTCGCCTGCATCCAGGGACTCGCGGTCGTCGCCCCGAACACGGCGTGCGCGGCGGCGGCACCGGAGATGGCTGCCACGCCGGCGCCGGTCCCCGCGATGCAGGCCACGGAGGCATCGCCCCCCGCCGAGGCAGCGTCGGAGGCCGGGGCGCTTCCCCGGGTGACCATCGTGGCCACGGGCGGAACCATCGCGGGCGTTTCCGACTCCCGCACCAGCTTCCAGAGCTACCGGGCCGGCTCGCTCGGCATCGACGAGATGCTCTCGGAGCTCAGGCCCCAGATCGACGAGGTCGCGGACGTCACCACGGTCCAGTTCGGCAACCGGCCCTCCGGCGGCTACGCGATCGCCGACTTCTTCGACCTCACCCTCGCCGTCGAGGAAGCGCTCGAGACGGCGGACGCCGTGGTCGTGACCTCGGGCACGGGCAGCATGGACGAGTTCGTCTACTGGCTCGACCTGACCGTTCAGAGCCGCAAGCCGGTCGTCATCACCGGCGCGATGCGGCCCTGGACCGTCATCGGCACCGACGCGCACGCCAACCTGTTCAACGCCATCGTGCTGGCGGCCAGCGGCGAGACCCGCTGCTTCGGCACCGTGCTCATGCTGAACGACGAATTCCACGCCGCCAAGGAGGCATGGAAGGGCGACGCCTACCGGATGGACACCTTCGTGTCGCGCGAGCTCGGCAACCTGGGCTTCATCGACGAGCTGGACGTGCGAACCTATCGAGCTCCCCCGCGGGTACAGCATTGTGCCGACCCCGAGCGGTGGATGACCCCCTTCGATCTGAATGCGATCTCGAAGGATGACCTTCCCCGGGTCGAGGTCCTCATTGGGTACCAGGGCGCCGGGCTGGACGAGGCCATTACGGCTTGGGCCGAAGCCGGCGTCCGGGGCATCGTGCTCGCCGGGGGCCGCGGGTCCGGGGAGGTGCAGGAGAAGGCCGAGGAGATGGGCGTGGTCTTCCGGCGCACCCATCGCTTCCGCACCGGCACCGACAACCTCTACCCGCAGAAGGCAAGGCTGCTTCTGCTGCTGTCGCTCGCATTCACGGACGACCCCGAGCAGGTGGACGCCTGGTTCGAGGAACTGGGCGGGGCTGAATTCGAGATCGATCCGGGGCGGTAACAACCCGCGGGCCGGTCCGCGTGTCCCGTGGGAGACGCGCTTTTCCCCGCTGACGTGCCGGGCTACGTTGCGGGCTCGATTGCCGTGCGCATGACCAAAGGATGTATGCAGATGCCTCGATTTCCGCTTCTCGTTCCCGCCGCCCTGCTGGCCGCAGTGCTCGCCGGATCCTTCCCGGCCGCCGTCCCCGCGCTTGCCCAGGCGCCCCCCGACGATCGGGGCACGGTCGCGGTCGGGCTTCTGCTGCGCGAGCTGGATGGCGTCAAGCGGGTGCTGATGACAGCCGCGCACCCGGACGACGAGGACACCAACACGATCACCACCCTCGCCCGCGGCATGGGCGCGCGCACGGCCTATCTGGCGCTCACGCGCGGCGAGGGAGGCCAGAACCTCATCGGCACCGAGTTCTGGGAAGGGCTGGGGATCATCCGCAGCAACGAGCTCGTGGCCGCGCGCGCGATCGACGGCGGCGAGCAGTTCTTCACCCGGGCCATCGACTTCGGCTTCTCCAAGTCCGCGGACGAGACCCTCTCCAAGTGGCCCCGCGAGGAGATTCTCGGGGATGTGGTTTGGGCCATCCGGCGTTTCCGGCCACAGGTCATCGTCTCGGTGTTCAGCGGCACGCCCAGGGACGGTCACGGCCAGCATCAGGTAGCGGGCATTCTCACGCACGAGGCTTTCGACGTGGCCGCGGACCCGAGCCGCTTTCCGGAACAACTCGTTGACGGCATCGAGCCCTGGCAGGCCGACAAGCTCTATCTGGCGCGGGGCGGATTCGTGGGGGGCGAGTCGGTCACGCTGCAACCGGGCACCTTCGATCCGCTCCTGGCTCGCTCCTATCTCCAGGTGTCGATGGATTCGCGCAGCCAGCACCGTTCCCAGGACATGGGATCGGCGCAGCCGATGGGCCCGCGGCAGTCGATTCTGGCGCTGGTGAAGACGGCGGAGGGGGTCGACGGCACCGGCGGTTTCTTCGCGGGCGTCGATACGACCTTCGCGGGGCTGATCGCGCAGGCCGTACCGCCGAGCGAGGCATCCCAGGAGGAGATCGAGACCTATCGGGCGGCCATCGGCGTCGCGGAGGCTTCGCTGGATGCGATGGCGCCGGAGCAGGCCGCCCCGGCGCTGGCGCGCGCCCTCGAGACGCTGGAGCGGATCATCGAGCGCGCCGGCGGCCCGAACGCGCCCCCCGAGGTCACCGAAGCGCTCGCACGCCGGCATGACCTGGTGCGCAAGGCCCTCCTGGCCTCGTCCGCGGTGCTGACGCAGGTGCGCGCGAGCGACGACCTGGTCGTGCCCGGGGAGTCCTTCGAGGTGCGGGTCGATCTCTGGAACGCGGGACCCTATCGCGTCGAGGGAGCCGGACCGGGACTGGCGCTCCCGGAGGGCTGGAGCGCGGACCTGCTCCAGGGCAGAACCATCGACACGGGCGGGTTCGGTCCCCGCCGGACCTCGCTGACGACGGTTTCCGGAACCTCGGAGACGCTCGCGCCGGGCGAGATCCGCCGCTGGGTGTTCCGCGTAGAGGTGCCCGCGGACGCCGACCCATCCCGCCGCTACTACATGCGCGAGCCCCGGGAGGGCGACATCTACGCCTGGCCGGACGACTGGCAATTGCGCGGCCTGCCCCACGATCCCCCGGTGGTGACCGGCGGCGCGCGCTTCGAGCTGGTGCTGGACGGCGGCCCGACCGGTTCGCCCACCCGCATGGCCCTCGCCAGCGACGACGCGGCACGCTACTACGGGGTCGACCCCGCCCAGGGCGAGTTCACCAAGCCGCTGCTGGTGGTGCCCGCCGTGTCGGTCACGGTCGCGCCCGCACAGATGGTGTGGCCGCTCGGCGACACCGGGGCGCGCTCCGTCAGCATCCGCGTCCGCAACGAGGCGCAGGAGGGTGTCAGCGGTGAACTCGCCCTGGAGGGAGCGGGATGGTCGGTTGCGCCCGCCTCCGTCCCGGTGGAACTCGCCTCACCCGGCACCGAGCGCACCTACACGCTTACCGTGGCCCCCGAGGCGGGCCGGGGCGTCGGCCGCGACCGGCTGACGGCCACAGTGCGGGCCCCCGACGGCCGCGCCTGGAACGAGCGCGTCGAGCTCATCGACTACCCGCACATCGAGCGGGCGGCCCAGTTCCACCCGGCGGAGCTGCGCACCTCCATCTTCCCGGTCACCCTGCCCGAAGGCCGGCGTGTCGGATACATCATGGGCACGGGGGATTCCGGCCCCGAAGCCCTCGCCTCCCTCGGCTTCGAGGTGGAGATGCTGGGGCCGGCCGAGGTGCTCGCCGGCGACTTCGCCCGCTTCGACGCCCTCGTGCTGGGCGTGCGCGCCTACGAGGCCCGCGAGGACCTGGCGGCCGCCAACGAGGCCGTCCTCGACTTCGCACGCGCCGGGGGCACCGTGGTGACCCAGTACAACCAGTACGCCTTTCCGGCGAGCGGCCACGCGCCCTATCCGGTAACGATCTCGCGGCCGCACGACCGCATCACCGATGAGAACGCCGCCGTCACCTTCCTCCATCCCGCGGCCCCGGTGCTGAACGCGCCCAACCAGATCAGCGATGCCGACTTCGAGGGCTGGAGGCAGGAGCGCGGCCTCTACATGCTGAACACCTGGGACCCGGCCTTCACTCCCGTGCTTTCCATGGCCGATCCCGGCGAGGCCCCCAAGGAAGGCTCTCTCCTGATCGCTCCTCTCGGAGAAGGCGTGTACATCTACACCGGACTCGCCCTCTTCCGGCAGTTCGGCGACGGCGTCCCCGGGGCCTATCGCCTGTTCGCCAACCTGGTCTCCCTCGACGGCCCGACCTGGCGACAGTACATAACGCCCGTCCCGGATGCGGACGGGGCCGGCGCCCGATGAGCGCGCCGCGTTCCGGAGGATTCGCCCTGGCGGGGTTCCTGCTGGCCACCGCCGCCGTGCTCGCCTCCGCGATCCCGGCGCACGCCCAGACCCCGGTCTGGTCGGCAACGCTCACCGTGGCTCGAACGAATGCCGCGGACGCAGTCGGCTATTGCCGGGGCGCAGCCAACTGCCGTGGGGAAACGGCGCACTACGGCGAGCTGAGCGAACCGGGCTTCTCGATCGGCGAGACGGCCTACACCGTCACCAGCATCCGCTGGGGAGCCGGCGGGGAGGGCTTCATCCATCTCACGCTGGACAGTGCCCTGTCCGACGAGGATGTGGCGTCGCTTGTTCTTCAGCTCGATGACACCAGCCTCAGCCTGGCGGAGGCTCGAGTGAACGAGCCTGCGGAACACGACTTCACCGCCAACTACACCTGGGACGGCAGCGGCCCCGTTCCGGGTGAGGGGGCGTCCGTCAGCGTGAGCCTCAGCAGGAGTTCCGGGGCCATCCGGTAGCACGGTCCCGCGCAGCTCCCAGCCAACCCTTACGTAACGGCGGTGTCGTTCAAGATCGGATCTCCTTTGACTCCTTGAGTTTACGGGATTGATATGCCCGATTCTCGCTGTTTGACTCCCGCCGATTCGCGAGCCTCAGTTTCGAGGTCTCCGGCGGGCGTCCAGCGCCTTCCGAAGCTGTCCCTCGTCGGCTCGCTGATAGCATTCGAGCACCGTCTTGGCGGTCTTCCAGCCGCCCAACTCGCAGAGCACCTTGAGCGGCTGATCCATCAGGTCGGAAGCAAACTTCCGCCTCAGCGAGTGCCAGCCCCTCCCGCGCCTCGGTTCGAGCCCCGCCAACGTCTGGGCTCTGTACCACCAAGCTCGCACCAACGACCGGCCCGCGCACTTGGAGCCATCCCTCGGCGCGGGCAGCACCGGAGCGTCCTCCAGCCCCGAACTTCTCTCCCACGCATCTTCAAGGACGGCCAACGCCTCGACCGTCACCGGCGTCCGGTGCTCGAAGCCGGTCTTCTCGTGCTCCGCCCGCCACCGCACCACCCCACTCTCGAAGTCGATGTCCGAGAATCGGAGTTGACGGATGGCCCCGATCCGGTGGCCCGTCTCATGAGCGAGCACGAGCGCGACGCGGAAGCGCCAATCGACCTCTCGGGACACCCCGAGAAGCGCTTGGTACTCCTCCTCGGACAACACCACCCGCGTCGGGTTCTTCTCCGTGGGCGTCCTGAGACCCCTCAGGGGATTCGACGCGAGCAGCAGGTTGCCCCGCTCGTCTCTGGACTTGGACGCCCAGTTGAGTACGGCGATCAGAAACTTCAGGTCGTGCTCGATGGTCCGGTCGGACACCGGCCTTCCGCTCGGCCCGACCCTGCCCGACCGACGTGCCCGGATGAACCGGTCCCAATCGCGCTGGGAGAGCGTCTCGGGACTCCGGCTCCGTCCGAAGAACCGGAGGAACATCCTCGTCGCGGCCCGGTCGGACCGCTGGGATGTCTCCGCCTTCGTGGGCGTCACCTCCTCACCGTAGATT
This sequence comes from uncultured Gemmatimonadaceae bacterium, assembly GCA_964615515.1. Classification (GTDB taxonomy): domain Bacteria; phylum Gemmatimonadota; class Gemmatimonadetes; order Longimicrobiales; family Gaopeijiaceae; genus Bin94. The sequence continues at coordinate 7,946 of CAZTOF010000339.1, read as the reverse complement.
TCAAACAGCTTGTCCAGCGTGAGCGGCTCCGGCTCGGCTTCCGCCTCGCCGTTCAAGTCCGGGCCAACGAACCCGGCGGCGAACTCGTCCGCCTGCCGCTTGGCCAGCCGCCAGTCCCGGTGCTTCAGGGACCGGCTCAGCCTTCGGCCGTTCTCGCGCCACTCCAACTGATACAGGCCGGTCTTGGCGTCCGGGAACACCCGGACCCGGTTCCGGCCCCACTCGCCAGCGCCGTACGAGCGCCGACTTCGTTTCGTGCGTGCCATCATTCGATTCCTCTCTGGATGATGGACTGCACGATCTGCGCATCCGAAGTATCGCGGAGAGAAGCCGCTTCCGCTAGATCGAGGTGTTAGAAGCCGGGGGTAGCCTCCCCGACTTTGGGCCGGAAACGCGCCAGTCCACCGGTCGTGCCGGAGCTTCGCGGCGATGTCGGAACTGCTCAGGCTCATGGTCGATTGCGCGGCGTATCTCGCGGGCGTGTGGAGCGAGCACCGAGCGCTGATCCGACGCCGCACCGGGCTTAGTGGCGATTCCCGGATGTTCAGGGGGCATTTCGGGGAGTCTACGGGCCACAGGATGGCCTCTAACGCGCGATCTCGGGTCTCCGAGGGGTACGGGGGGCCGGAAACCGGGCGCTCGGCAGAGCGTGGCGCAGGTCCCGAGGAGTGTCGAGTCGGGCCGGTCGCCCTACCGTCCTTCAGGCTGGCGACGACCAGGCCGAGGAGCTGGCCTGCGACGGCCCGGTGGACGCTGTTTCCGGTCGGTGCCCGGAGGGGCGTTTCGGAAGCGCCCCAAAGCTGGCTTGACGCAGGCTAAGGGCGACAAGCCAGCCTACCCAGGGTAATACACCGGGGCTGGCGGGGGGCTCCGCCCCTCGACCCCAGGATGTCCCGCCGCCGAAGCGACGCGGGGATCGCGGGCGGCGATGTCGCGGAGGGGCGGAAAGCCCCCCCTTGCCTTAGTGGCGCGGCCCAACGGACCCTTGGCCTCCAATATCAAGGCCAGAACGGCAGGTCAGCCTACCTACCTCGGTGGGGTTCCCCAGACAACCGACCCATGGAACCATGAGGACCAGCCTTGCCGCGACCCGGATCGCATCATATTCTTCCCGACACGGCGAGGGGAATGGCCCCCCGCCGGAGTGACCTGATCCAAAGGAGGATGGAAAAGATGGAAGAGAGCAAGAAGATGGCTCGCTGGATGTACTGGTTGGTCGCGGCGCTCGTCATGGTGCCCTCTGTCGGCGCGGTGGTGCCTGACAGGGATCACGCCAACTCGCCGCCACATACCGTACTGGACCTCAGCGAATGCACGCCCACCGATGGCATGGCGTGCTCTGAGGAGGACAAGGAGTACGTCAGAAGGAACGTGATCGACCCCATTTGCGGCGGTCGACCCGGCTGGGCGTGCGTCACGTGCCACGGCGGAGGCCGAATCACGGTACACATTGTACGGTGTGGCCCGCCGCCGTCGGGTTGTCCTCCGCGATGATCACCACAATGGTGAATCGGGTTGTCGGCCACCTCCGAAGGCCAGTGTCGGTCCCGCTCACGTTATTCCTGCTGGGTGGGGTCACCTGTCCTCTTCCGACCGCAGCACAGATTGGCGGACCGGCCCGCGGAGACCTCTATACCGGCTTGGTCTACGAATACCAAAGCCCGTTCGTCGTTGCGGTTGGGGATACCAATTCCCTAGGTGGCTGGCCCCTGTCCGAGCGTCCCTATCCCAAGGTTGTCGGCGTCCATCCCTGCTCGCCAGCGCACATCGCCGGAGTTGAACCCGGCGATGTCATTAGGGGGATTGACGGTCGAGATGGCCGGACGATACCGCTGTTTGCCCGTGACGCGAAGGTCGGGACTACGCACGTGCTCGCGTTGCGTCGCGACGAGGAAGCTCTGTCCGTGGAGATGAAGACCGTACGATGGCCCGACGACATCCCGGACGCCGTATTCGATTCGCCCATGGGACCAACAACCGAGTGGGATTGCCCTTCACCGGACGGTCGAACGCCCGTACTTAGGCGGTTACAGAGGTCGAGATGAGGGCTCGGTCCCCGTTGGCCGACCTCGCGGTGGCTGGAGCAGTCGCGTTGTCGGCTGCTGGGGTGAATGTGTCGTGCGCGGGACCCACCGATGACACCTTGGCCCGAGTGGCAATCGACACGTTAGATGGCGGTCAGGTGCGAGTCTCCAATCCCGACCATGGCGCGGATCCCACCTTGGAGGATTGGTGGCTGGAAGAAGAGTTGCGAATCGGTGTGCTGCAGGGCGAGTCACCCGAGTTATTCGGCGATGTAGGCTCCCTTACGGCTGACCGCAACGGTGCGATCTACATTGCCGATTTCCAATCAGCGGAAATCAGAGTATTCGACTCCGATGGCGGTTTCTTGAGGCGGTTTGGGCGGCGCGGTGAGGGTCCCGGCGAGTTCCGCCTGCTACTGAGGGGTATGACCCTATTGTGGCAGCACCCCGATCGCCTGTGGATTGCCGACGCGCCTCATCTGAGCGCATTCGATTCCCTAGGCAATCTGGTTGGTCGAGCTCCGCACCGGATCGCGCTGAGTACCCATTGGTCAGGTCAGTTGGATTCGGCAGGCTTCTTCTACGAGGAGGGCGTTGCGCAGGCGAGGGGCGATTCGGGGATGGCACGGCGATTCATAGCGAGATTCAGAGCGTCCGACGACACGAATCCAGTTCACACCGCAGATACTCTTGGCCTACCGTTCGTTTCCCGGAAGACTAGACTTGACCGGCACGACTACGGCACCCAGGGCATACTCGAAGTGGTGGAACTTCCCATGCAACCGAGTGTTCTATGGGCCGTGGCCCCGTCGGGGAACGTGTGGCTGGCCAATTCCGCTGCTTACGTGCTTCACCAAGTGTCGTTCTCGGGCGATACGCTACGGACCGTGGAGCTCCGAAGGGGTCTGGAGAGGCTGGAGGGGGCTGAGCGCGATAGCCTCGCCGAGGCATCTGGCTTCTCGGTTGACGAGCTTCCGGCGTACAAGCTCGCGGTCAAGAGCCTGCGAGTTGCGCCCGACGGTTGGATTTGGGTGGAACCGATTTCGGCTCCATCAGGCGGACGGTGGGACCTCTTCGATCCCTGCGGACAGTATATGGGTGTCGTCAATGGGTCCGAGAGCCTCGAACCATGGCCGATCCACTTGCTTGGGGCCGGAGCTCTGTTGGGAGTGATCAGAGACGAATTGGATGTGGAGTACGTAGTTCGCCTCCGAATTCGGGATGATCGAGTCGTCCGGCGAGTCCGGGGATGTCTGTAGAGCCGGACGCACGGCGACGAGGCGCTGCCTCTGCCTTCCTGCAAGGATGATTCGAGGGGGAGCGACCCCAGGAGGGGCGGGGACGAGCGTGTGAAAACGCGCACGGCCCCGCGCCCGAACCGGGCACCTGTGCCCCTGGGGTCGCTCCCCTCCACGGCCAAAGCGCCTACTCTGCCACCGCCGACCGCGCGGAGAAGCCGTAAAACCTTGCCGCGCCAGTGGATAGGCAGGACAGCCGGTGTGCATCACCGGAGCGCCACGATGTGCATCCACCCCCCCTTGTCTCTTGCACACCCCCAGTACGGTCCAAGACATCAGGCCTCCCAGTAGAATCGAGCCCCCGACAGCCGACCGTCATCCATGTGTCGGCACGTTCCGTAAGACCCCGGCCCGCACGCCTTCGCGCCCGCTTCGCAAGGGCGTTGGCGCGCTTCATGGCGGCCTGCAAGCCGCCGTACTCGTCGAGGACGCGGACATCCCCCCGAGGATGGCCTGCTCGATACGGGCGAGGTCGCGCCGGATCTCCTCGTCGATTTCGGACGGACGCGGATACCGCGACCAGTTCGTCAGCACCGTGCTCGTCCTGCCGTATTTCCTTCCATCTCCGGATGACCGCCACCACTTCGATCTTGAGGCCGAGGTCCCAGAGCTCCTTCCACAAATCGCCGTGTTTCGCGCCCCACGAACGGAGCGCCGTCGCGGTGTCGTGGCCCGGTTCGGCGTAGACGAAGACGGCGCGCTCCGTGTCCAGCGCGATGGGAAGCCCGAGCGGAAAGAAGCGCCGGAGCCCCCCGAGCGCGCCCCTGTAGACCCGTTGGGGGAGGAGCCCCGCTCAATCCCGAGCGCCTCGAAGGCGGCCACCCTGTCGGCCTCGGTGGGCAGCCACGGGAGCCCGGGGATGTTCGAGTACGTAGTCGAGCGCGAGCAGACGGCGCATCATCACTTCGGGCGACTTGATCCGTCGTCGGCGGTGGTCCCCGGCGCCGAGCTCCTTATAGATCCTGCGCCCGTGGATTCGGCAGATCCGGCCGATGGCCGGGAGGCGGGCCAATGCGCTTCCAATGCGGACCCGCAACTCGGCGGTCTCGGCGGTGGCCAAGGGATCCGGAGCCGTGTCCGTAGCGGCAGTGACCTCGCCGTCGTCGGTCTCGACAAGACGATTCCGCTCGATCCGGTTCCGACCGACCGCGTCGGCGCAGACGAGTCTTCGCCCATCCGGACAACGCTGCCGGGTCGCGGCATTGTCTCCGCTTCTCATGGATTCGGATGCGGCAGATCTGCGCGAGTTCGTCGGCGGTCGTCCGGTCCCGCGCCGAATCGCACGGCGACCGACTGGACAAGCGGTTCGACCCTCAGCAGCAGGTCGTCGTCTCGGCGCCACCCGTCCCCTTGGATACTGCGAACGCCGTCGCGGTTCATCCGTCTGCTCCTTTCGGCACGAGTCCGCGCCTCGTTGGCCGAAGCGCACACTAAAGCTGCCGGTGGGACGAGTGTGCAGACAGGGTACTTTTTCCACGACTTTGGTGCCAAAAGGTTCCCGAGTGGTCCGGGAAGAAGTTCCCGTGCCAGGGCAGAAACCTCCCGTCGGGTCGGGAAGAAAGTCCCCGAAATCCGCCCCGAAATGTGCCAGGAACTTCCCGTCCGGCGCGATTTGCCGAAAACATGCCGAACAAACGGCCGAATCCGGGCTCTGAAGCCGGTGAGACGTTTCTCTCGCTCGCACCGTCTATTTAGGCGAGGGCACGATCCCAAGGGGGGATCACCCGAACCACGGAGTTGACCGGCCCGCACCGGCGCTCCAAGATCAAGGAGACATCCAATGAACCGCATCGCAACGAAACTGGCACCCATCGCGGCCACCTTGGCCATGGCCGTGCTGCTGGCACCGTCCCAAGCGGACGCAGCGGAGGCCCCGTCACCTTCACTCGTCGCAACGAGCGCGACCGTAGCCGAAGCGGCGTACGCGCCTCTGGCTGCGGCGATCGCCCTCCCCGTCTCGGATTTCGAGATGGAGTGCACGGGGGACCATGTGAAGACGACGGTGGTTGCTGGGGGGACCACAACCGTTACCGTGACCGTCATCACGGGTCAGTGCACTGGCACCGCGAACGGCGATGATTTCGAAGTCAACGCCGGAGAGACCGAGAGCTTCAAGCTGGGGGCCAACTAGGTCATGGGTCGGCGGGATGGCTTGATTCGATCCCCGAAGGACGGTGGGGACGGCGCTGCCACAGAGGTCGGCAACCGCCGTCCCGCCGGCCGTCGGCTCGGTCAGTTGCTCGACCTCGGCGCCTTGGCGGGGCAACTCCGAGTTGAACACCGCAAGTCCGGTCGAACCGGTGATCGGGCCAGTAGCTGTTTCGATCGCAATTGTGCCGCATGGGTTGCGACTCTCCTGATCCTCTTGGGCGGACCACCCTGGGCGCAGCTCGCTGCGCAGGACCGCAGTTTTGTCGCATGCGATCTCGACCGCGCCCCGCTCGAACTGGAGGTGCTCGCACGCAATCCTGAGGTGTACCCGACCCTTGTCGCCCCTCCGTCACGGATTCCGGGCGGGTGGCTGGTCTATGACCGGTATGAGCGACGGGTGATCGAGCTGGACGATGATCTCGACGAGGTTGCGCGCTGGGGCCGAGCCGGCCCTGGCCCGATGGAGTATTCGCAACCCGTTGCCGTGTGGGGGAGCGGCGAGCAGGTCGTCGTCGTGGACCGGAGTCCCCCGTCGGTCATGCTGTTCGGCAGTGATCCAAGTGAACGAGCTTTAGTGGTACCGTTACCAATATGGGACGCGGCCTTCTTCCCGGCGGAAGATCGGCTGGTGCTGTCCGTCATGGGTGCGGGCCTGTACGAGGCCACGCTGTTCGGTCGTGGCGAGACGCGGACGGGATGGACATATGCCGACCTGGGGATTGAGGTTCAGTCTGGAACCCCCGTGCCGTTCGGCGGCTCTCCATTAGTGCTGCATGCGAGTCCCACGGGGGGGTTGTACGCCGGGTCACAGTGGGGCTCCAGAATATGGCATCTGGTGCCAGCTGGGCCGAGGCCGGTCTTGGAAAGATGCGTTCCCGAGAGCCTCCGCAACCAACACATCGCACCCGTTCGGCCCGGGTCCGCCCGAACTACGCTCCAGAACTTCCACGTATTGCCCGACGGTCGTATCCTGACCCACGGAGCACTCCCGGTGGAAGTGCCCGATACCGAGCGCCGCTCTGTTGAGCTATACGGGGCTGACGGGACACTCCTTGCCGCGTGGTCGATACCGTACATCTCCGCTGCATTCGATCCGACGAATGCCAACCGACTGCTTGTCTGGTCTGATGAGGTTGGGCTGCAACTCGTGACAGTCTCGGGTCCGGGGTATCCGTCCGGTTAGGCTTGGTGCGCCAGTTTCCTACTGCCTGCCGCGCCCACCAGGCAGGTCTTGAGCGCGGCACGGATGGAGACTGGCGCAGGCCGTTTCCGTACCGAATCCCCAATACCAAGTGGGGCTGCTTGTCCGGCAAGTGACCGCACGAAGGGTCCTTCCGGGTCCTGCCGGTTGCGGTCGTCTACACACGCCCAGAGAGTTCGTTCGCGATGGCTTGGATTTCCCGCCATTCTATGGCGGTCTTCCCGCAATTCGCATACGGCAGATCCAGATGCGCGCTAACGGCAAGGAACGCAGATCGTGCAGTCCCAGTTTGACTTACGTGATTTCCTGCCGTGTTTTGCGCCGTACGGAATCCGCCTACCCCTTGTGGGTACAAAGGGGCTGGCGAGGGGCTCCGCCCCTGCGACCCCGACAAGCCCCGCGCTCCGGTGGATTGCGCGGGCGGGGGCGTCGCCCCCCGTTCCCCCGTGACTGTCGCGGGTCGCCCGCGACAGTGGCGCCGCCCGACCAACACCTCGTCGGAGCGTTCTCGGTCGAGTACAATTGACCGACCTCCGACTCATCCGCGTCTAGTGGGGCGCGGACCTGCCTCTCGAAAGGGTTCGACATGGACAGCTTGCAGGATCCCGTCTTGCAGTACGTGGAAGGCGAACTGAAGAAGGATCCCCGCGTGAAGAACGCCAGCCTGTTCGCGGTTGCTCGTGAGATCGACGAGTCGGTCGGGGAGCTGACGCTGCAACAGTTTCACGCCAAGTATCGGCTACCGGCAATCAGGAGCATAGCGCCCCAAAAGCGGCCCGCGCGGAAGCCGAAAGCTGTTCCGCCACCTGCCCCTTCGCCAGCGTCTTTGAGTGATGGTGCCGCCGTCATGGAGTATGTGGAGCGGACGCTAGAAGCGAACCCCGGCGTCACCAACGCGGACCTGTTCGCGGGCGCCCGTGAGATCGACCCCTCGGTCGAGCAACTTACGGGCCGGCAGTTCCACGCGAGGTATCCCCTCCAAGTGAAGGCGCGGCTCGCAAGGGCCGCCGCGCCGGAGCCCAAGACGCCACCGGAGCCGAAGACGCCGCCGGAGCCGGAGGTCGCGACGGCTGAGGAGCCCACCGCGCCGGACGTGTCGTCGGCGGCGGGGGCGGCTGACCCGGAGGCACCGCCGACCGGGGCGGGCGACCCGCTCGCGGTTCGCCGCCTACTGCTCGATCTCGCGAAGGAACTCGCGAGCGCGGAGAGCAAGACGGAAGTGATCGAGGTCATGGCCCGGCTGGACGACTACGTGGCCGAGATCGTGGAGGC
>CAZTOF010000338.1:0-2345 GCA_964615515.1 uncultured Gemmatimonadaceae bacterium | reverse complement strand
CGTTCCACCTGTCGAGCCCCGGCGAGGCCATGCTGGCGGACCGCTCCTCCCTCAGCTTCGACTGGCTGGAGATCGAGGACCGGCAGGAGTCCTTCGCGGCGCTCCGCGCGCTCCCGGCCGACGACAAGAAGCGGCTCTTCGCCGCCTGCGTCGCGCGCACGCTGAAGGGGCAGCTCGCCTTCGAGGCCAACGCCCGGCCGGAGACCGAGGCCACCGTCGCCAGGCTCGACGTCGACTTCGCCGCCCACGTGCGCCCCAGTGCCGAGATGTTCTGGTCGCGGGTGCGCAAGGACAAGATGCTCGACGTCGCCCGCCGCACCCTCGGCCTCGAATGGGCGCACACCCACCGCAAGGACAAGAAGGCGACGCTGGCGACCGCCATGGAGACCGCCTTCGCCGCCGGCGACGGCGTGCCCCTCGGAGTCAGCAAGGAAGGCCGCGCCGCCGCCCTCGCCTGGGCGCCGCCCGGCTTCGCCGCCTTCGACACCGGCCACGTGGACGACCAAGACGCGGCGCTCTCCAAAGCAGAAGCCCCGCCGGCGGACGGGCCGTCCGTGGACGCCGCAGCACCGGACAAAGCCCCGTCCGGCACCGGGCAGGAGGCCTCCGCGGGACGACCCGATCCGGATCCCCAACCGGGCGATGCGCAACAGCCTGCGCCGTCCCGACCGGCCGACGGCGCCCCTGTCCCGGACGCGGAACCCATCGCCCCTACCGGCCATGAGGGGATCGACGCCATGAACGCGGTTCCGGTCGCCGGCGGCGGTCCGCGCGTCATCGTCAGCACCGCAGGCTTCGAGAACGGCGCGGACGAAGACGCCGCCGGCGAGCCCGGCACCGGCCATGCATCCGCGCCCGCGAACGGCGTCCATACCCCGCCCGCCGGCGACGCCATGGAGATCCCGGCATTCCTCCGCCGCTCCTGAGACGTCGCTCACTCCCATCCGCCCCGCCGGCGCCGCCGGCGGGGCCTCCCCTTCCACGTCAGCGGAGATACGCACCATGAACCAGCGCTCCCCCCTGCCGGCCACGATCCGCGCCCGCGTCCACGCCGGCGCTATCGACCGCGTCACCCGCTTCTACGCCAACTCCCTCCCCGACACCTTCGCCGAGCTGCTGCAGAACTGCCGCCGCAGCGGCGCCACCCGCGTCCACGTCACCACCGAAGAGGTGCCCACCCAGGGACTCCGCGTCACCGTCGCCGACAACGGCGCCGGCATCGCCGACCCGGCCGTGCTGCTCTCCTTCGGCGAGAGCGGCTGGGACGACGCCACCGCGCGCCGCGAGGACCCGGCCGGCATGGGCATCTACGCGCTCTCCCGCCGCGGCTGCACCGTCGCCTCCCGCACCACCGACCCGGACGCGCCCGCCTGGACCGCGGACCTCACGCCCGAGTGCTTCCTCGGCAAGGAAGAAGCCGCCGTCGCCCAATGCGACGCCCCCTTCGACCACGGCACCGCGATCTCCTTCCTCGCGGAGCAGTCGCCCGCCACCGTCCAGGGCGCCCTCCGCGAAGCCGCCCGGCACTACCCGCTCCCGGTCGCCTGCGACGGCGAGCCCCTCGAGCAGACCCCGTTCCTCGAAGGCGCGCTCCATACCGAAACCTGGAACGGCCTCACCTTCGGCGTCTTCAAGGACCGGTTCACGGGCTTCAAGGACAACGACCTCAACTTCCACGGCCTCGCCATCCACGCCGGCCTCCCCAGCGTCAGCGCCGTCGCCGGCGGCACGTGGTGCGCCATCGCCGACGTCGACGCCTGTCCCGGCCTCGAGCTCGTGCTGCCCCCGCGCCGCGAACCCGTCCGCACCCCCTTCCTCGACGACATGCTCAAGGCCGCCCGCATCGCCATCTACAGGGCCATGAGCCTCGCCGAGCGCCCGCCCGCGCTCGCCTTCGCCGACTACACAGCCGCCCGCGAGGCCGGCATCGACATCCCGGCCGCCCCCGCCATGCTGCGCCCCTGGCGCCCGGACATCGCCGACAGCGACGACTGGCGCGACAGCCCGTCGTTCACCTCCCCGGAGTCCCACTCCCTCGTCATGTCCGCCGAGCTCGACATCCAGGACTCCCAGGCCCTCTGGCGCGCCCTCGAGCGCACCGCCGGTGCCAGCCGCCTGCTCGAGCCCGACGCGCGCCTCAAGGGCTACGGCTGGTACGACGCCCTCGCCACCGTCGACAGCGTGCGCTTCTACGTCTCCGCCGGCGGCGTCACCCATTCCCTCGACGCGCTCCGCGCCGCCACCGGGACCCCCGCGCGCACCGCCACCGAGGCCCTCCCTCCCGCCATGCTGTCGCGTCCCGACACCATCACCGTGCGCCTCGGCACCGGCCTGAACGGCAAGCC
>CAZTOF010000337.1:0-7155 GCA_964615515.1 uncultured Gemmatimonadaceae bacterium | reverse complement strand
GGCCCAGACGGTGTTGCGCTGCTACCAGCAGGCCGACTCGGTACAGCTCAGGAAGGCTCTGGACAGCCGCCCGAGGGTCCGCGCGTGACCCAATCCAAATCGGCGGGAGTCAATCAGCGGGAATCCGACCGACCAATCCCGTAAGCTGAACGATCACAACGACATGTGAATCCGAAAGCTCATGTCGCGTAGGCTTGCCACGAATTCACGGCGCGTGATGGCCATTGCGTCGTCCGGCCGCTTCCGGCACACCAGCACGACGGATGAAGCGAGGGCGTTGGCACCGAGACCGACGGGGCGATTCGAGAGCTCCGTCCTTACGGGCCAGGTGCCGTCGATGACGTAGCCCGCGTCGAACAGTCCTTGGAGGAACGTGGCCCACCCTGCCGAGGTCAGTCCTTCCTTGGCGACTTCGGCCTGCTTGAAGGCGTAGTAGAGGGTCACCGGGAACCCATCCGCACCCGAACGGTGCATGTTGCGCAGCGCCTGACCCATGCCCTCCATGAAGAAAAGCTCTGCGGCGTCCTTGCCGCCGTGGCGATAGGGCGTGGCGACCAACTCTTCGTCTTTGGGCACCAGAATCCTGCGATAAAGACCGGGCCAGACATCGCGGAGTGTCCGCCGCTGCCAAACGTAGAAGAAGTCCGAGAGGTCGGCGTAGCCGATGTTGTCGTAGTACGGCGGGTCGGTTGCCACGACCGCATGGTGCAATAGGGGCGTCTCTCCGGCCGCATCCTGTTGGATCACGGCGGATGGTACGCTTGAGACATGCCGCTCGACCACCTTCGCCAGATTGCCCAAGCTGATGCCGAAGTCGCCAGCGGCATTTGCGAACACGTTTGGTTCCGCGTAGTCCCAAACCATCGGGATCGCTTGCCGCCCGAATAGATTCCGTACCTGGGTCTTGGAACTCTCCCATCGGCAGGACGAATTGCAGATATCGCTCATCCGACTGACACCAAGCCCCAGATACGTCGCCACGGCGTCCGCGTAGGCTTGGGCGCCGGTCCCGCCATCGGCGAGCCGTGGCGCTTCAGGGTCCATCCCAGCGGAGAGCGCATCGGCAAGCACCTTCTCCCTCGCCTCCCCGACCAAGCCCGAGAACGTCGTCAAAGCCACCAACTGCCGGTCGGTGAAGAGGTCTGCATATGCGCGAAGGCCGTAAGACACCGTCCAGAAGTTGCGCGGGTCGTCCGGCAGATCTTCAGTGGGCCTCCATTCCGGCTCGGCGCTCCGCGCCAGTTCCTCCATCTCGTCAGTAGGATCCAGATAGAGGCGGGTGCGTTTCCCTACGGCCACGACCGCCATCAGGCGTGCGCCCATGCGGCCCGCCATGCCCTCGGCTTTGATGTGTTCACCGGAGATCGGTGCCCCGGAGACCAAGCAGGTGAAGTTGGCTCCGCGTCCGGCCTTCGTGCCCTTCCTAGCACGCGCGTATTCCTCGGGTGAGATGCCGCTCGTTTTGACCGAGAACCGGTAGGTGCGACTCTTGCGGTCAACGCTGGGACCGACGATCCGCTGCTTGCCCTTCTTCGACGACAGCACGAACGAGCTTGCGAGCGGAACATGCGCCCCCCGCATCATCGGGTCGGGCGACGCGACAGTGCGTGCCCAGAGCCACGCGATCACCGTGAGGTCCTTACCGGCGTAGGGCCGGAGATCGTCCCGGCCGTCGGCCATCTCCTCGGTGACGCGGACCTTCGGATAGAGGTGGCCGATCCGGGACTCGGCTTCGTCCCGCATCCACTTGCCGTAGCGGCGGATGTCCTCCGCCAGCCCTGAAGCTCCGCTCCAGCCACCCGTTCGGTCCACATCGGGATGCACGGGGGCGCACCCCGTGAACTTGGGTGGGATCTCGCACGTCGCCTTCGCGACGAGCACGGCCACGGGGTTCAGGTCCGAGCCGTGCGCCCGCAGTCCGAGGCGCTGTGCTTCGAGCGGGATGGATCCTCCGCCGCAGAACGGATCGCAGACCGACGGGGCGTACCTGTGGAGGTATGTGAGCACCGCGCCCGCATCGTTATCGTCCGGCGGGCTCTGGCCGAATCCTCGCGCGATCGCCCGTGCGATCTCGTAGCGCGCCTTGCCGATGATCCGCTCGTCGTGGGTCGCCTTCCAAGGCACCATCTCCTCGATGATACCGTGAAGCCGCTTCCGCTCACGGGCTTGTTCTTCCTCGGTTGGAAACTCCTCCGGCCAGCCGGACGGATCGTCGACAAGCTGCGCGAACAGCACCGCGCGGCAGGCCGCGAGCGGCCGCCTCGCCCACCAGAGGTGCAGAGTCGAGGGATGCCCGTGGCGGATCGACTTCTCCCGCGCCGATGCCGCGTTGATCGCCTTCAGCGGCAGTGACACCTCGATCAGCTTCTTGCGATGGACGGTCATGGCGATCCGGTCTCGGGGCGGGACGGGTTCAATGCGTCTCCTGTCGCGCCGCCGCCTCGATGGCCTTAACGGAGATTTGGCGCGACACCTCGTGGAAATTCGGCTCGGATCCGAAGATCCGGCCCGGGTCCCTCAAATAGATCGGCGCGGTCGCGGATCCGCCATCCACGAGCACCAAGGCAAGGAAATAGGACTCGGCCGCGTTCAGGGCCGACACCATCTCGTTTCGGGTGATCGTTACGGCGCGGGCATCCGCGCGGCGGCCCTTCACCTCGATGAACCGGAGGCGACCGGTAGCCGGATCGCGGCTCTCGATGTCGTATCCGCGATTCTCCTTCGAGATGTCCTTGGGCTCATTCCCCAGCCTCCGCTCCCCTGCCATGACCGCCCCCATCGCCTTCTCTTCGACCTCGGCGCGGGCCAACGCATCGGCCGCTTCACGCTGGCTCGCTGGCCGGAGCATCCGGCCCGGAACGACGAGCGCCGCGCCGCACACCTCGGGCGGGAGCGGCGCGATGTCGCGTTGGCGGGCGATGTCTGCCAGCCTGAGTTCGAGCCTGTCGCGGAGCGCATCCGCCTGCCGCCGCACGTTCTCCGAATTGAGCCTCGGCTTCCTTCCCGCCCGTTCGAGCGTTTCGAGTTCGAGCGCCCGGTGCTGGAGATGCATGATCTCGCGCCGCATGCGCTCCTTCACTGCGGCCTCGATCCTGCCGAGTTGGGACAGCCGCGCGTCGCGCACTTCGCGCAGATGCCGGGGGACGAGATCCGCGATCGCGTGCGTCCGCGCCCGTTCCTCAAGCGGTTCCCCGAGCCAGGGCGCGTCCATGAGTTCCGCGAGCTTCGCGCGCTCGTCTCCGTCCGCGCCCCGGCAGTCGAGATATGGTGCCGCGCCAGCGTCGGCCGTCCCGCCGTCCGGGTCGAGCCATACGAACTGGAGCCGTTCGGAGACCGCGCGCGGCGTGCCGTGTCGTGTCGCCTGCCCGTCGCGGATTCGGTGCCTGAGCGTGACCAGCACGCGCGGCCCGGCGTGGCGGTCTGATTCGTCGACCAGAAGCGTTCCCCGCAGGAGCAGATCCCGGTATCGGTCGAGCGTCAGATCCACCAGCGCGTCGAGGAGCGGGTGGCCCGGCGCCACGAGCGCTGCCTGCGGACGGCCCGCGATCCCCTCCTTGGCGAAGCAGACTCGCCGGTAACGGGGCAGAACCGGATCCCCGCGCCCGATCAGCCGGTCGCGGTCCCGGAGAATCGCCGGGACCCGGGTAAGCTCGAACCGGCCCCGCTCGCGGGCGCGCATGACCCCGCCCGCGTCGCGGAATGCGGCCTCGAAGAACGAACGTATATGGTGCGGCTGAAGTCGCCGCGCCGCCGCCCGGTCCATTTCCTCGCGCACGCGCCGGATCGTCAACGGATCGAGCCCCTCGCGCGTGAGCTTGCCGCGCTCGACCAGACGGTTGATGTGTTCGGTGTCCACCGCGCCCTCGACGGCGCGGAACAGACGCTCGCGCACGTCGTCTCGCTCGCCGTATCGGATCGCCTCCATGAACAGGTCCTTGAGCGGGCGCGCCTCGAAGAGTTCCCCGAGCACGTCGTAGACCCTGCCGCCCAGGGTTCCGCGCGCCGTCTCCAGTTTCTCAAGGAGGCGCTCGTAGACCGCGCCCTCCCGCGTCTCGGTCGCGACCAGATTCCACAGGTGACATACCTCGGTCTGCCCGATGCGGTGGATGCGGCCGAAGCGCTGCTCAAGCCGGTTCGGGTTCCACGGCAGATCGTAGTTCACCATGAGATGCGCGCCCCGTTGCAGGTTCACGCCCTCGCCCGCCGCGTCGTTCGCAAGCAGGAACCGGATGGCTGGATCGTCGTTGAACGCTGCGATCACCGCGCGCCGGCGGTCGCGCGGAACGCCGCCGTGGATCACCGCCACGCACTCGGACTCGCCCGTCCGCGCGCGGATGCGCCCGGCGAGGTATTCGAGCGTGTCGCGCGCCTCCGTGAAGATCACGATCTTGCGCCGGACGTCCCGCTTGGGATCGTGCACGAGCGGATCGTCGAGGATGCGGTCGAGTTCGCGCCACTTGGTGTCTTCGCCGGAGCGCCGTAGCGCCCCCGCCATCCGTTCGAGACGCCGGAGTTCGGCGATCTCGGCCTCAAGCTCCGCGACCGTCTGCGCCGCTGTCGCGCTGTCCAAGAGCCGGTCCTCGTGGGCCTCGGCCTCGTCGCCCGGTGCCTCCTCGAAGTCTTCCTCGTCGAACGCCGGGACCGAGTCCGCCGAGATGCGCGCCTCGGGAGTGCGGCCAGCCCGCACCAGCTTCTCCTCCTCAAGCCGGTCGCCCAGCCTCGTCATGCGCCGTTTCAGTGACTCGTGGATCGCAGCCGGCGAGGACGCGAGACGGCGCTGAAGGATCTGAAGCGCGAAGCCGACGTTGTTGCGCCGCCGGGTGCCGTCCTCGGCGAGCCGGTCCGCCCGGTTCATCTCTTCGCGCACATAGTGCGTCACGGTCTCGTAGAGCTCTGCCTCACCCGGCGACAGCCCGTAGGAGACCGTGTAGGCCCGGCGCTCCGGGAAGAGCGGCGTGCCGTCAAAGCGGTGGAGTTCCTCCTTGACCAACCGCCGCATCATGTCCGACGGATCGACCTTGTGGACCCCCTCACGGAAGCGGCCCTCGAAGCGGTCCGCGTCCAGAAGACCCATGAAGAGTTGGAAGTCCTCCTCCTTGCCGTTATGCGGCGTCGCCGTCATCAGCAGCAAGTGCCGGGTCAACCGCCCAGCCAGCGCTCCCAACTGGAAGCGCTTCGTGTACTTCACCTCCCCGCCGAAGAAGCTCGCCGACATGCGGTGCGCCTCGTCCACGACGATCAGGTCCCACACGGGCGCGGCTTCGAGCTTCGCCTTGAGGTCCTCGTTGCGGGCCAGCATGTCGAGCCGCGCGATCAGGCGCGGATGCTCCGCGAACGGGCTGCCGGTGCGCGACGCCTCGATCTGCGTGCGGGTCAGGATCTCAAACCCGAGATCGAACTTCTCGTGAAGCTCGTCCTGCCACTGCTCGACCAGGTTCCCCGGCGCGATGATGAGGCACCGCTCAAGGCTCCCCCGGATCAGTAGCTCCTTGATCAGAAGCCCCGCCATCACCGTTTTGCCCGCGCCCGGATCGTCCGCCAGCAGGAACCGAAGCGGCTGGCGTTCGAGCATCGCGCCGTACACCGCCGTCAACTGGTGGGGGAGCGGCTCGATGTGCGAGGCGTTCACCGCCGCGTAGGGATCGAACAGGTGCGCGAGCCGGATCCGGAGCGCCTCCGAGGCCAGCCGGAATGCCTCGCCGTCCCCGTCGAACGCCCATCGGCGCCCCGGCGAGACCTCGCCGATCCGGGGCTCGTCCTCCCGGTACAGGATCCGTTCCCCGAGGCCGTCCGGACCCTTCCACGTCACCTCCACCGCGTCCGGCCCGTAGGACCGCGTGGCGACGACCTCGACCGCGCCGCCGCCCGCGATCCCGGACAGGCGGCTGCCGGGAACGATGCGTTCGAGCTTCAACGGCCGGCGCCGACCGCTTCGCCCGCAGCGCCGGTCAACGAGACATCGAGCCGCACGTGGTCGTACGGCACGCTCGGCACCAGCGTGCCGCGCTCGCCCCGCCGCAGTTCCACCAGTCCGTATTGAGACATCGTCTTCAGCGTTCTCGACAGGTTCGACTTGCTCCGCCCGGCCATCTCCGCAAGCTCCGTGAGCGAGCGCGGACTCTCCCGGGCGATCAGTTCCAAGAGGCGCCGGTTATGCTCCGACAGCAACTTCGCGAAGCTGTCGAGCGAGGTGAACCACACCTTCGGCTCGCCTCGCGCGGGCGTGTGCTCGCCCCGCGCGATCGCCAGGGTGCGCGCCTTCATCCGGTCGTAGTCGGCGATGCCGATCGTGAGTGTCCTCATGGAATCGATCCTCTCTTCCGGAGTACCCGGTCCACTTCCTTCCAGAAATCCTCGAGCAGCGTCGCCGCGTCCTCGTACTCGTAGGGCCGGACCGCGCGGAGCCGGTGCCGGTGGTCGTGTTCCGTTCGCTGCCGCCCACTTGGACCGCGCCGCTCCCGCACCGGGTGCGCGTTGTCGAATCCGACCAGCCGCGAACCGTCCGGCGCGTGCAGCGTCAGCGAATAGCTGAGACCGTGCGGACGCTCCGGCGTCGGCTCCGTCCGCACCGCGACGAACTTGACCCAGTGCCCGGCGTCGTCCACGAACAGCGTCTCGCCGTGCAGCCCGAGCAGCGCGTCCAGCCCCGGATCCCGGTTCGGTCTCGTCATCCACTTATGTTATCATACCCTGATAAGTACGGGCAAGGTCAAAAAGGGTTCCAAGGTGCCGTCCCGTCCGGTGCGGCGAGCCAGCGCCGAGTCGAGTTTCCGCCGGGGTCGCGGAGTTGAAACCTATCGCTGTCGAGTCCGTAGAGAGGGATCGCCGCTCCCGTTGTGGGTGGGGTGCTTGGACCGGTTCGGCATCGCTGGCCTCCACGCAGTCGCCCAAGGCTTCTTCAAGGGGCTCCTCGAAGCGCTCGCCGGGGTCCCGGCGCTCCCGCTTGGGGCCGTACCTGAGCGCGCAAACGACATGGGGGTCCGATGCACACTTCGGCGCTTTCGTGGTGCGCACCGGGTCCGACAGCCAAGCCACTGCGCAACAACGTCTTGCGGCTGCGCCGCCCGGTCGCCCGGGGCACACTGGCCGAGAGGGCGTGGTCGGTAGCGACCCGGCAGTCCGAGGGCCTGCTACGGGTTCGGGGGCAGGCGGGTT
>CAZTOF010000336.1:0-2433 GCA_964615515.1 uncultured Gemmatimonadaceae bacterium | reverse complement strand
GTGGAGGGGTGGGCGGGGAAGACGGTCGTGCTGACGGGTGCGCTGGAGTCCTTCACGAGAAGCGGCCTCAAGGAGGCGCTCCAGGGTCTGGGCGCCCGGGTCACCGGCTCGGTGAGTTCGCGTACGGACGTTCTGGTTGCCGGTGAGAACCCCGGCTCGAAGCTGGAGAAGGCGCGGCGGCTGGGGGTGGAGGTGCTGGACGAAGCGCAGTTGCGGGACCGGCTGGCATCGCGTGGATAGTCCGGCGCTTTCGGGCCCCGTCGCAGGGTGACCAATGCCCGACTCGGCGAGCTCGTCGCGGAGCTCGGCGACCTGATGGCGCTGGACGGCGCGGATAGGCGGCGGGTTGCCCACTACCGGCGCGCGGCGATGGTGATTCGTCGTTTTCACCATTCGCTTGCCGAGATGATCGAGGCGGGCACGGATCTGGCTTCGCTGCCGGGGCTCGGCAAGGGGTTGGCGGGCTATCTGAGCGAGCTGGTTCACGGCGGAGGGTCGCCTCGCCTGGAGGAGTACCGGGGGAGAATCCCGCCGGGGTTGCGCGAGGTCATGCGGCTGGACGGCGTGGGGGCCACCCGTGCGCGAACGCTTGGGGACGCCGGCATCGATTCGGTCGAGGAACTGGAGGCGGCGCTGGCCAGGAGGGAGGTTACGAGGCTGAACGGTTTCGGGCCCGCGGTTGTGGGCCGACTGCAGCGAGGACTCGCCGCCAGGGCTGAATTGGTGGGGAAATCCCTGCTCTCCGAGGCCGACCGGGTGGCGGAGCGCGTGAGGGCGTCTCTGGCGCGGGCGGGAATCGAGGGCGTCGTCGCGGGAGAGGTTCGGAGGCGGCTGGAGATCGTGGCCGCCATCGACATCGTGTGCGCGGCGGAGGGTGATACTGTCAGGGAGGAGGCCCGGCGTTTCCCGGAGTTCCGGGTCTCGTGCGGCCGGGGTGACAACCCGGCCGAGGGCACTCTGGAAGGCGTCCGGGTCAGGTTGTGGGCGGTGCCGGAGCGGGTGGTGGGCGCGGCGGTCCATCACCTTACGGGGCCTCCCTCCTACCTGGAGGTGCTGGCGGAGAGGGCCCGGGACAGGGGACTCGAACTTACTCCCGCCGGAATCAGGGATGGCGCGGGCTCCGAGGCGTCCAGCGAGACGGAGATATACGCCGCCCTCGGCCTGCCCTGGATTCCCCCCGAAGTGAGGCGGAACGGCGACACCGTGGCGCGGGCCGAAGCCGGGACCCCGCGCCTGGTGGAACGCGGCGACATTACCGGCGACCTGCACCTGCACACGACATGGAGCGACGGAACGGCGTCGTTGGAGCGCATGGTGCAGGCGGCTGCGGAAAGGGGATACCGCTACGTCGCGATCACGGACCACTCGCCCTCGGTCGGAGTGGTATCCGGCCTGGACGCCGCGCGGCTGCGGGCCCAGGCGACCGAGATTTCGCGCGTTCAGCAGGAGTATCCCGATATCGCGATCCTCCGAGGCTGCGAGGTGGACATCCTGCGCGATGGCACCCTCGACCTCGACGACGAAGTTATGGCGGAGCTGGACGTGGTTCTCGCCGCGGTCCACTCGGCCTTCGACATGACCGCGTCCGACATGACCGACCGGATCATCAGGGCGATGGAAAACCCGCTGGTCCATGTGCTGTGCCATCCTACGGGACGAAGACTGGGGCGGCGCGGCCCCTGCCCGCTGAACCTGTCCGAAATCCTGAACGCCGCCCGCGACCTGGACGTCGCCGTGGAGGTGAACGGGAGTCCGGGACGGCTGGACCTGGACCACCGCGGGCTTTGGCTGTGCCGGGAACTGGGGGTTAGAGTCGTTGTAAGTTCCGACGCCCACTCCGCAACTCGCTTGGGCAGTGTGGACTACGGCGTCGACCAGGCACGGAGGGGTTGGTTGCGACGCAGTCGGATCGTGAACACGGGTACGCTCGCCGAGGTCGTGGCGTGGCTGGGCCGGAGGCGCGGTTGACTGCCCTGATTGCCAACATCGCGCTCGTGGTGGGCGGGTGCGGTGCCCTCTACTTCGGGGCCGAATGGCTGGTGCGCGGGGCGGCGAGAATCGCGTCCCAGGTGGGAATCAGCCCGATCGTCGTGGGCCTCACCCTCGTTTCGCTGGGGACATCCGCACCGGAGCTGGTGGTGGGCGTATTCGCCGCGCTCGACGGCGAGACGGGCCTGCTGGTCGGCAACGTCATGGGCTCGAACCTCGCCAACATCGGGCTGATTCTGGGCGCTACGGCGGTCATCCGGCCCCTGGCGGTCGCGGACAGGGTCGTCAGCCGCGACGTGCCGATCATGGTGGTCATCACGATCTTCATCTTTCCGCTGGTGGTGGATCTTCAGGTCGACCGGGGCGAAGGGGTGATCCTCCTGGTCCTGCTCCTCGTGTACGTCGCCTTCACCTTCCACACGGCGGAGGAGGACCTTCCCGAAC
>CAZTOF010000335.1:0-1728 GCA_964615515.1 uncultured Gemmatimonadaceae bacterium | reverse complement strand
TGGACGCCCCCTTTCCCACGGCGTCACGATGCGCCAAGGAAGAATCGCACGCGGTGTGCATTCAGGGGATAAGGGGAGCGGTAGAGTCGACGACTGGCGCGGTGGCGGTAGGACGATGGGGGTAGCTGTTGCCGGCCGCTTTCGCCATGCCGGTGCCTCACTCCTCGCCTTAGCTCCGTTTCCAGTCGCCGCTCATCGAACCGGACGTGCGGTTTTCCCGCATCCGGCTCTCGGGCGAGATCATGCCTTCGCCCACGGAAAGCTGGTCGTTCGCGAAGCAAGGCGGGTGAGCCCGTAGTCATTCCAGAGACGCTCGTCGGAGAAGCGCACGTACTTCCCCGTCCTCACCTTGTGCTTTCGACACAGCCACTGGCGCAGCCGCCGAACCGCGTGCTGGTCAACCGCAGCGTACGCCGGACTTACCTGCCCCAGCACGAAGTAGCTCGCCCAGCCGGTCATGAGCCGATTGAGCCGTCCCACCACGACTTCCGGTTCCAGCAGTCCATAGCGTGCCTCGGTCAGGGCACTCAGCCGACGGCAGACGCTCTGCACGCTCGCCTGACTCGGGCGCGTGCCAATGTAGGCCCGCCCCGTGTCCCGGCGGTAGTTGCGTCCAATTCGGTACCCGAGAAACTCAACCGGTTCCTCAGGCCCCCGCAAGCATCGGGTCTTCCGGGCGTTGATTGGCAACTTCAGTCGTTCCATCAGCGACTCGA
This sequence comes from uncultured Gemmatimonadaceae bacterium, assembly GCA_964615515.1. Classification (GTDB taxonomy): domain Bacteria; phylum Gemmatimonadota; class Gemmatimonadetes; order Longimicrobiales; family Gaopeijiaceae; genus Bin94. The sequence goes on along the minus strand of CAZTOF010000335.1, from coordinate 1,012 downwards.
CCGCCGACAGCATCTCCGCTGACGGCGCCTTGCCGAGTACCACCAGATCGTCGGCGTAGTTGACGATCTCCGCCTCGAAGCGCCGGGCGTATCCCAGCGCCTTCCAGCCCAGTACGAAGCGGCGCATGTAGACGTTACTCAACAGCGGCGACGCCGGAGACCCCTGCGGTGTCCCCTTGCGTTCTCGACGCGCCCGGTTCGTGCGGCGTTTGCCGCCCCGGCCATCGTCCTCTTCGACTGCCATCTCCAACCATGCCTTGACCCAGCCCAGCATCCGCCCGTCGCTGACGCGCCGGGCGACGGACCGAAGTAGCTCGGCATGCGGGATCTGGCCGAAGTAGTCCGACAAGTCCGCGTCGACCACCTCTCGGTGACCGGTGTTGAGCAGCCGATGGACGTGCCTGACCGCGTCATGCGCGCCTTGGCCCGGACGGTAGGCGTATTGCTCCGGTTCCAGATCGGCTTCGAAGATCGGCGATAGCACCACCATCGCCGCCGTCTGCGCCACCCGGTCGCGAATGCACGGTATGCCCAACGCCCGGAACTTCCCTCGCTGCTTCTTCGGAATCAGAACCTGCCGCACCGCCTTGGGTCGGTAGGTCCCCTCCTTCAAGTCCCGCGCCAGTTCTCCAAGCCACCGCTCCACCCCGTACGCCTCGATGTCCGCGACCGTCTCGCCGTCCACCCCGGCCGCGCCGCCGTTACGGCGAACCGCCTGCCAAGCAACCTCAAGAACGTCCGCACGCCATACCTTGTCGCACAGCGAGTAGAACCGGAAGCCCGGAGCTTCCTTCGCTTTCGCATGTAGCGCCTGCTGGAGTCTCCGGACCCGTTCTGGAGCTGATAGGCCCTCGCCAGTCTCCACGTCCTTTCCTCCGTTCAACGCCGCTCTCGAACCAAGGCCCCTTCCCTCCGCCGACATTACCCGGCCTCAACGGTAGTACGGGCCTCTCCGCCACCCCGAACGGCCCAGCCCGCCCCTCGCGGGACGCCGGTTGTCGCGTGCCACGAC
>CAZTOF010000334.1:0-11954 GCA_964615515.1 uncultured Gemmatimonadaceae bacterium | reverse complement strand
TTCTCATACCCCGTCCCCACGCGGTCCAGCCACCGCCGGATCCACCCGCTTCGCGTACAGGGCTCCCACCGCCGAGGTGGAACATGCTGCCGTCCAGCACGTCACCGAGTCCCAACCTGCGTCCCTCCCCCGCGGCGGACTGCGCGGATACCGGTGCGTTCAACTGCAAACGCCCCATACCACCCGTGAGCCGGTCGCCGATGCCCTCCACGACCTGGCTCGCCACCGTGCGGCCGAACCGGGACAGCCACGCCTGCACGACCATCTCGTCGTCGTCGATGATCGTGCCGGCCGCCACGGGCACTCCGAGCGAGGCGCCCGCCGGCCCGGACAAGGTCACGGTGAACGTCTCCCTACCCTCCGGGAGCACGTCGTCCAGCACCGTGACGCGGAGTTCGCCCACGGTCTCTCCGGGCGCGAACGTCACCATCCCGGTCGCGGCCCGGTAGTCCTCGCCCGCGACCGCCGTCCGGTCCCCGGTGGCCCAGCTCACCGTCACTTCGTAGGCGCTCGCCCCGCGCAACGTCACAGGGAACGCGATCTCGCCCGCGCTCTCGGCCGCTTCGGCCGCGGCGATGTTCACCGTGGGCGTCGCATCGTTGTCGGAGACGGCCACCTGCGCGGTCGGCGACCCGGAGACCTCGTAGTCGTCGCTTGCCGGAATCGTGGCCGCGATGGTGCCGTTCCGTTCGTCCAGCGCGTCGTCCACGGTGGGGAGCGCCAGAATCACCTCCGCCGCGCCGGCCGCGAAGTCGAAGGCGCCGGGCGCGGGCCCGGCGAGGAAATCGCCGGTCTCGGTGACCGTCACCGGCACGCTCAGGGTCACCGTCAGATCGCCCTCTCGCACGAGCCGGAAACGGGCGTCGGTTCCCTCCGCCACCGTTCCCTCGACGGCCCCGATCGTCACCACCGGAAGGTCGTCGTCGAGGATGGTCCCCGTGGTCGGTTGCGGATCCTCCCCGGGACTCGCGTTGACGTAGTCGCTGAACTCGAGGCGGAAGTGCTCGGCCGGCTCGTCGATATCGTCGTCGATCAGCGCCACCACCAGGCGCGTGCTCGTCTGCAGCGGCGCGAACACCAGCGTGCCCCGCCGGGCCGTGTAGTCCAAATCCTCGGTCGCCGTCCCGCCCTCGGTGACGTAGTTCACCCTCACTTCGCGGCTGCTCCGAATGTCAAGTGTGGCCTCGAAGACGACCTCGCCGTCTCCTTCCAGGCCCTCGGCATCGGGCACCGTCAGCACCGGCGTATCGTCCTCGATGACCGTCACCGTCACGTCGGCGGCCGTCACTCCGGTGTAGTCGCCGCCCGTCACACTGTGACTCAGCGTGACCGCGGGTTCGTCGATGGCGTCGCGGTCGTGCGCGGCGCTTACCGTCACGGTCACCGGACTGCGCCACGCCTGCGGCGCGAATGTCAGGCTGGACGGACTCACGGTGACGTCGCTCCCGGCCCAGTCCCCCCCGACCTCGACGGTCACGGTCGCGGTGGGACGCGAGGTCAACTGCACCGTATAGGTCGCGCTGCTGCCCTCGTCCACCTCGAGCGCCGCGGCCGAGATCTCCACGCCGCGCTCGTCGTCGTCGACGACCGTCAACTCGGAGCTTGCGGGATCGCCGGCAACGAGCCCCTCCGGGAGCGGCGATCCCAGCCGCAGTGTCACGATCTCGTCGTCTTCGTCCACATGGTCCTCCGTGGACCGGAATGTGAACGTGGCGCTGGCCTGTCCCTGGCGCACCAGGACGTCCTCCGCCACCGTGAACTCGTCGTCCGTGACGTTCCGCCCCCCCGAGGCCACTATCGGAACCCGGACGGCCCGGCCCGGATCGCCGTCCACCTCCACCGACAGCTCCACCGAGCCGCCTTCGTCCACCTCGTACCTGCCCGCTCCGAAGGACACCGTCACGGTCTCGTCATCGTCCGAGATCGTGCCGGTCAGCACCAGGCGGTCCCCCGCGTCGCCGAGCGTCGCGCCCACCGGGTCGAAGAGCTCCAGCCGGAATGTCTCGACTTCTTCTTCCAGGTAGTCGTTCAGCACGGACACCGCGACCACCTGCAGTGTCGTGCCCGGACGGAACGTCAGTACGCCGGTGCCGGCCTCGTAGTCCTCGCCAGCCAACGCCGTCCCGTCCGCGGTGGCGTACCGGATCCTGACCGGCGTCCTGCTCGCGGCGTTCAACCGCACGGGGAAGCGAATCACGCCCGCCGCCTCCTCGGCCCGCACATCGTCTCCCTCCACCGTGGGGAGCTTGAGGTCGATGACATCGACGGTCACCGTGGCGGCGTCGACCCCGTCGTAGTCTCCCCCGCTCGCCTCGTGGGTCAGGGCGATCCCGAGCTCGTCGTCCACGTCCGGATCCGGGGCGCTGTGAACGGTGACGGTCCGGGGTTCGTTCCAGTCGTCCGGAGTGAACGCCAGCTCCACGGGTTCGACGGCCAGGCTCGTCTCCGCCAGATCCGTCGTCATCCGCACCGTCACGCCGCCCGTCGGCTGCGAAGTCAGCTGCGCCGAGTAGGTGGCGCTGTCCCCTTCGGTCACCTCCAGGGTCTCGGGCGACACGCTGACCCCACGCTCGTCGTCGTCTTCGATCAGGACTTCGGTGGCCACCGGGTCGCCCTCGATGATGCCCTCCGGCAACTCCGGGCCCAGCATCAGGAACACCGTCTCGTCCTCTTCGTCGATATCGTCTCCCCGCGTCTCGAACTCGAGTTCGGCGCGGGTCTCGCCCTCTTCGAAGATCACATGCTCCGCGACCGAGAATTCGTCCTCTTCCACACCCTCCCCGCGCGTCACCTCGATCGGGATCCGGATCTCGTGGTCCGGAGCGCCGCTCAATTCCACCTCGACCGATACGCTGCCGTCCTCTTCCACAGCGTAGGATTCCGCGCCGAAGGAGACCCTGATGCCCTCGTCGTCGTCGATGATGACGCCTTCCAGCGACAGCCGCTCCCCGCCCCCGGCCAACGTCGCGTTGACGGGGTTGAACAACTCCAGCGCGAGCGTCTCTTCCTCTTCGGACACGTTGTCGTCCACCAGCGGCACATGGATTCGCCGCGTGGTCGTTCCCGCTGGGAAGACCACGGTCCCCGACGCCGCCTCGTAGTCTTCGCCCGCGACGGCGGTTCCGTCCACGGTCTCGTAGTCCGCCGACACCGTTTCGCTTGCAGCCTCGGACAACAGCAGAACGAAGACGAGCTCACCCCGGGCCGTCTCCGTCGCGCTCGCCGCGGCCCCCAGAATCACGGGCACCGGGCGCGCCCCGAGATCGAGGATGTCCACGGTGACGGACGGCACCTCGACATCGTCGTAGCCTCCGCCGCTCGCCTCGTGGGTCAGGACGATTCCGAGGTCGTCCTCTTCGTCGTCGTCCGCTTCGCTCCGAACCGCAATCTCCTGTGGCTCGTGCCAGTTCGACGTTGTGAACACGACTTCCGTCGGCCGCACCTCGAGATCGGTGCCCGACAGGTCGGCGGTCATCCGCACGGTCACGCCGGCGAAGGGTTCGCTTTCGAGTACGACCGTGTAGCTCGCGCTGTCGCCCTCCGTGATCTCCAGTTCCTCCGGGTTCACGGAGACCGATGGCCGGGTACCCGGCTGTCCGGCCCGGGCGACAGTCTCGGCCGACTCGCCGGGTCCGGCCCTGTTCACCGCCCGCACCTGGAACCTGTACAGGACTCCGTTCGAGAGCCCGGTCACGACATGCTTCCTCGTCCGTCCCCCTCCGACGATGCCCGCCCAGCGGGTGAACGCTTCTCCGTCCTCCGCCCACCGGTACTCGTAGTGGGTGATCGCCGCGCCACCGTCGCTTTCGGGCGCCCGCCACGTCAGCGTCACCATGCCGTCCCCGCCGTCGCCGAACAGGGACCGCGGCCGACCCGGCACCGTGACCGTCGTGTCGCCCTCGTTGTCACGGATCGTCACCGTGGCCGTCCCCTCGGCGATCCTGGCGTCCGGGTTTCCGATCAGGGAAAGAGTCACCGAGAATGTCTCGTCACCGTCCTCGTCGTCGTCGTCGAGCACCGGCACGGTTATCGTGCGGTGGTTGGCGCCCTGGTTGAAGACGAGAGTCCCCGTGGTGTCCGTGTAGTCTTCGCCCGCGGTGGCGGTCCCGTCGGCCGTCACGTACCTGATTCTCACGGTCTCGTCGGCCGCCGGGGTCATGACGACCGACAACGCGATCTCGTCGTCCCCTTCGCCGACATCCGCGTCCCCGATACGAATGGTCGGAGTGGAGTCGGGGTGCACGGGCGTTCCTTCGGTCAGCGCCGCCGCGCCCGGGCCGACACTGTTCACGGCACGGACCTGGAAACGGTGGGTCACGCCGTTGGTCAAACCGGTGACCTGCAGCCGTCTTGCCTCCTCTCCTCCGGCGATCGTCGTCCAGTTCGCCGGGAAGTTGTTCGATCCCGCGACGAACCTGTACTCGTAGCGGGTGATCGCCGCACCCCCGTCGTCCAGGGGTTGCGACCACGTGAGTTCAACCCGGCGGTCCCCCCCTATCCCCAGGAGACCGCGCGGCTCGCTCGGTACGCCGGCTCCTCCGTTCGCGTCATCGTCGCGGATGATCACCTCGCCCCTGCGCACCTCTATCGTCGCATTCGTGGCATTCATCAGCCTGACCACGAACCTCTCGCTCGTCTCGTGGTCTTCGTCGTCGACGATGGGCACGCGGATCTCCTCCAGCGTGTCGCCGGGATTGAAGCTCACCGTGCCGCTCGACCGGCTGTAGTCCACGCCCGCGGTGGCCTCCAGGTCTTCCGTGTCGTAGCGAACGGTCACCACTTCGTCCGTCGCATGCGACAACGTCACCCGCACGACCGCGACTCCGTCGCTCTCGCCCGCCGCAACGTCCCGCACCGCCAGCGCCGGCTCGCCGGTCGCGTGACTGGGAGTCGCGCTCACCTGGTCCCCTACACCCCCGCCGGCGTCGTTCACCGCCCGCGCCTCGAAGTCGTACTGCGTGCCGTTGGAGAGGCCGGACACCGTGACCTGCCTGGCCGCGGAGCCGCCCGGCACCGTCGTCCAGCCGTCGGGATAGGGATCCCCGGTCTTCGCGTGACGGTATTCGTACCGAGTGATCGGCGCCCCCCCGTCGCTGCCCGGCACCGCCCACGAAAGCTCCACCTCGCCGTCACCCGGTTCGGCCGAGAGGTCGCGCGGAATGTCCGGAACGTCGGCCGTCCCGTCACCGTCGTTGTCGAGGATCGTCACATCCCCGGTCCCGTCGTCGATCCGCGCGCCCTCGGCATCGCTCAAATCGACCGTGAAGTCCTCGTTCTCCTCCTCCTGGCCGTCGTCGTTGATCGCGACGCCGATCTCCAGCACGGTCACGCCGGGGGCGAAGGTCAAACTGTCGTCGACCCCCGTGTAGTCCGCGCCCTCCTCCGCCGTCCCGTCCGACGTGGCGTATTTCACCGTGATCTCTTCCTCACCCGGACGGGACAGCCTGACCCGCAGAGCCGCAGAATCGGACCCTTCACTCACCGAGATATCGTCGATCGACATCGACGGCGGCGGATCGTCGTCCACCGGCGTCGCCGTCTCCTCGGCCGCGCTGCCCGCGCCGACCTCGTTGACCGCCCGGAGCTGGAACTCGTGCCGGACTCCGTTCGCCAGCCCCCTGACCGTCACGCGCCTCGCCTCGGGTCCATGCGACACCGCCGTCCAGCTTCCCGGATATGGAAGCGTGTCTTCCCTGAAACGGTACTCGTATCTCACAATGGGCTTCCCGCCGTCATCCGCCGGTGGTCTCCATGTCAGCCTGACCACCCCGTCTCCTTCAAAGGCCAGGAGGCTGAGCGGGACGGAAGGAGCACCCGGCGAGTCCTCCGGGTCGTTGTCCTGGATCGTCACCTGTCCCGTGTCCCGGCCGATGCCGGCCCCCCGGGCGTCGCTCAGAGCGATGAAAAGGTCCTCCTCGCCCTCGACATCCTTGTCGTTCGTGACGATGACCAGGATCTCCCGCGCCGTGCTTCCCGCCGGGAACGTCAGCGTTCCCCGCGCCGCCGTGTAGTCCGTTTCGGGCGAAGCGCTGCCCTCGGAGGTCGCGTACGACACCGTGACCGTGCCATCGGCCGGCGGCGCCAGAGTCACCCTCACCACGGCCGTGCCATCGCCCTCGTTCACGGTGAGGTCGGGCACGGCCAACTCGGGTGAGGCGTCCGCGTCGGCGGGTGCCGCGGTGGTGGCGGCAGCGGCGCCTTCGCCTTCTTCGTTCACCGCCCTTACCTCGAACCGGTAGGTGGTGCCGTTCGTCAGCTGTTCCACCGTGACCCTGCGGGCCCCCTCCCCACCCTCCACGAGCGTCCAGTCGTCCCCGAGCGTGTCCGAGGTCTCCGCATACCGGTACTCGTAGTGCGTGATCTCCGCGCCTCCGTCGCTCGCGGGCGACACCCAGGAAAGCACCACTGCCCCGTCTCCGGGGTCCGCCGCCAGGGAGCGGGGCGCCGTTGGCGGCGTGGCCACCGCTCCGTCGGTGCCGGAGGTTGACGGCAAAGCAGTATGGGCAACGGCGCCGGCGGACTGCGGCACGAACACGAGCAGCGTGGCACCGAGCAGGCGCAAGCCACGAATCAAATCGTATCCCGATGCCCGAAGCCCGTGAGATGACGAAACAGCGGAAGACCGGGAGCGGCGGGGCACCGGACCTGCAAGGCGCTTCGAAGGGGGAACGGCAGCGCTATTCGCCCGAGGCGCAACGTTGCGCGAAGCGGTCCGGCACGGGTGCACTGCCGGTCGAATGCCGTGCGGATCCTGTCCCCGGGCTCCCCACACTTCTCCGTGCGCTCTTCTCCGAATGGTAGCGGGTTCCCAACCGGCCCTCACACTCCACACCAGTGTGTCAATCCTATAGAGAATGGAACGATTAGGCCAGAAGGCATCGACAGCGGGCACCGCAACCTCTACCGTGTCACAGACGCACAGTGTCGCCCTGCGGTACCGTGCCCGCCGCAGACAGGCAAACCGACGCCCTTCAACCTGAAGAGACCCCATGAACGGAAGACGCCTTATCGGAATCATCACCGCAGCCATGGCCGCCGCCTGCGCCACCGGGCCTTCCGGGCCGCCACCCTTCGACCCGGTGGGAACCTACGACGTCAGCGCCGACTTGAACGGGGAGACCCTCACCGGAACCATGATCATCGAAGCGGCCGGGGACGGCTACACCGGTGAGCTCAGCACGCCGATGCTCCCGATCCCCCCCTCGCCGATCAACTCGGTTGAGGTCGTCGATCAGAACGTCACGATCGAGGCGGACGGTCCCGACGGGCTGTTGCTGATCGAGCTCGTGGTCACCGACACCGGGCTGGAGGGCACCTGGTCCATGGGCGAGGGGGGCGGGACCTTCACGGCGACCCGGTCGAACTGAGCGGCCCATTCGCACGGGCTCCCGGGCCCACTTCAAGAAACACCAGTTTCCGCCGGCGGCGCGCCCCGGCATCCGCTCCACCCTCGCGCCGCTGGAACTTTCGCGACATATTGGTGATATATCGCATAACAACGCTTCACCCATTGGCACCGTGCGTCGCCCGCCGGGCAACTCACCCGCGACTCCCGTCAATCCAAGCACAACGGAGACCACCATGCGATTCGACGACTACCTGGACCTGGACGCCTTCCCCTGGCCCTTCGGAAGGGGCACGCCGCCCTGGCAACGCCGCCAGCGGCAGCGGCGCACGCGCTGGAAGTGGTTCGAACGGGGCGACCTCAAGTTCGCGATCCTCGGCCTGATCGAGCAGAAGCCCATGCACGGCTACGAGGTCATGCAGGCCCTGGAAGCGCAGTCCGCCGGCTGCTACCGGGCCAGCCCGGGATCGGTCTACCCCACCCTGCAGCTCCTGGAGGACCAGGGCCTTCTCACCGCCCGCGATCACAGCGGGAAGAAGATCTACTCGATCACCGACGCCGGGCGTGCCTACCTGGACGAGAACCGCGACCATGTGAACCACATCTTCGAGCGCGTTTCGCGGTTCAGCGACCGGCTGTTCGGCGGCAACGTGGCGGAGTTGTCGCGGAAATTCTCGCACCTGGCTCGCACGACCTTCCAGAGCGCGCTCGGCTGGATCGACGACGAACAGCTCTTCAAGGACATGCGCAGCATCCTCGACCGCGCGGTGAAGGACATGGACGCCGCATGGGACGGAGCCCGCGAGCGCTGGAACGCCGAAAGGGCGGCGGGCCGGGGCCGTACGCACGCTGGCGGGGCGGAGGCCGCCGATACCTCCGACGCCAAGCACTAGCAACCCGAGCGGCCCACTCCCATGCGCATCGCAACCTGGAACGTGAATTCGGTCAAGGCACGGCGCACGCGGCTGCTCCGATGGCTCCGCGACCATCGCCCCGACGTGCTGTGCCTGCAGGAGATCAAGACCGTGGCCGAGGCCTACCCGGCGGACGAGGTGCGCGCGGAGGGGTACGACTCGGCGGTCCTGGGCCAGAAGACCTACAACGGCGTGGCGCTGCTGAGCCCCCACGCCGTTACCCGGGTGCGCCGGGGGACGGGCGACGGCGACCCGCAGGCGCGGCTGATCGGAGGCACCGTCAGGGGCGTGACGGTGTACTCGGCGTATTTTCCGAACGGACGCACGGTGGGATCGGAGTCGTACGCGTACAAGCTGGCCTGGATGGGGCGCCTGCTCGAAATGCTGGAAACGCGCCACGATCCCGGTGAACCGCTGGTCCTCGCGGGCGACTTCAACGTGGCGCCCGACGACCAGGACGCCGAGAATCCCGAGAGGTGGGCCGCCAGCGTCCTCTGCCACGCCGACTCGCGAGCGGCGCTGGAACGGTTCCGCGACTGGGGTCTCGTGGACGTGGTGCGCAAGCACAACCCGCAGGGAGGGCTCTACAGTTGGTGGGACTACCGCAGACTCGCCTTTCCGAGGAACGACGGCTTGCGGATCGACCACATCTTCGCCACCATGCCGGTGGCCGAGACCTCGACCGCCGCGTGGGTGGACCGCGACCAGCGCAAGGGCCGGAAGACCGACATCCCCTCGGACCACGCGCCCGTCGTGGCGGACTTCGCGCTGTGAGGCGGACGGCCGGGACGCACCGGCCGGGGAACCCGTGGACAGAGTCCCCACGGCATGCGGCCGCGTGGATTCACCCATGGACTCCCGGACCCGGCGAGGTTCTGCCTCGCGGTCGACCCCGCACCGCGGGCGGCCCGGAGCGGGAACACGCGAGCGGGCGTCCCTGTATACATTTGTACGGCTGGACGCGCTACCGCGGCATCTGGAGGGCAGGTTGAACACACGGCAAACCCGGGAAAGACGGCATCGGCTGGTGCTGGGAACGAGCCTGGTCATCTCGCTTGCGTTGCACGGCGTTCTGTTCGGAGCACTCAGCTTCCAGCGGCCGGAGCCGCCCGCCGAGTCGCCGGTCCCCCCGGCGGAGATGCACGTCTTCCCGGCGCCCTCGATCGAGTTGGTGCGGATCGAGGAACCCCCCGAGCAGGTCGTGCCGGATCGCGTCGTCGCCGCGGCGCCGACGATTCCGACCGCACCCGCGGAAGAGGTCTCGGAGCCGAAATCGGGCGATGCTCCGGTCGCGGCGGCGGGAGAAGCGCCTCGGTCGGCCGCCGGGGCCACGGGTGGGACGGAGGCGGCGGATGACCCGCTCCCGGTCGTGATGGCGTCCGCCGAAACCGGAATCCAGTCCAGGCTGCCGCCTTCCATGAGGCTGCGGTTCGGGATTCAGCGGGAGATGCTGGAATCCACGCGCATGCCGGTCGAGGCGCTGGACCCGCTCGCTGAAGACGACCACGCCGAGGGAGAGGGCGAGGAGGAGGTCAGCTGGTGGAGGCGCCTGGGCGCCAAATTCGGTCTTGGCGAAGGCAGCAGGATCTGCGTTCCGCGCCCGGAGGTCCTAGCCGAAGACCCGGAGGTCGCCGAAGACCCGGAGGTCGCCGAGAAGTAGTTCGTTCCGGGGACTCGACCCTACTCTTCCTTCTTCAGCCTCCTGAGCGCTTCCAGCTCCTCGACGCTCTTCGGCCAGTCGCGGGTCGTGCTCGCCGAGCGCGGCTTCACCCCGCACCAGGTGGAGCGACGCCCGCTTGCGGGTGGCCGCCTCGGTGATCAACAGCGTGCCGCGGGGAAGTCGAAGGCCGCGTGGCCGCGCTTGCGGGGGACGGGCGCGCCGGGCTTCCGCCACTGGAAACGACCGGCGATCATGAGGTGGACGACGGCGAAGAGTCCGCCCTCCACCCCGAACACGATGCGCTTGCCCAGCCGCGCCAGCGTCACCACCACCCTCCCGTGTCCATCCGTTAGCATTCGTGGATACCGGCCTCCTGGCCGGCGCCCGGGCCCCGGCCTGCGGGTCGCCCACCCACGATGAACCCCACATACACTTTCGCACAACGATGATCATTCGCCCACGAGTTCGCGGCTTCGTCTGCGTTACGACCCATCCCACCGGGTGCGCCCGCAACGTCGAGGCCCAGATCGAACATGCCCGCGCCCATCCGATCGCCGACCCGCCACGGTCGGTGCTCGTCCTGGGCTCGTCCACCAGCTACGGGCTGGGGTCCCGGATCGCGCTCGCCTTCGGGGGCGGGGCCGCGACCTTCGGCGTCTTCTTCGACCGCGCCCCCACGGCCCGGCGTCCCGGAACGGCGGGCTGGTACAACACCGCGGCCTTCGAGGAAGCTGCGGCGCAGGCCGGGCTCCGGTCCGCCTGCTACAACGGCGACGCCTTCTCGCACGAGGCGAAGGCCCGGGTCGTGGCGGCGCTGAAGCGGGACTTCCCCCCGGTCGACTGCGTGGTCAACTCGCTGGCCGCGCCCCGGCGCACCCACCCCGACACGGGTGAACGCTTCACCTCGGTGCTGAAGCCGATCGGGGCGCCCTACCGGTCGAAGACGCTGAACACGGACCGGGCCGAAGTCACCGGCGTGGAATTGCCGCCGGCCACGCCCGGGGAGGTGGACGCCACCGTCGCCGTGATGGGGGGCGAGGACTGGCGCCTGTGGACGGACGCGCTTCGCGAGGGAGGCGTGCTGGCGCCCGGATGCCGCACCTTCGCCTACAGCTACATCGGGCCCGAGCTCACGTGGCCGATCTACCGGGACGGCGCGATCGGGCGCGCCAAGGCCGACCTGCACCGCACCGCGAAGGAACTCGACGCGGAATTGGCCGCGACGGGGGGCGGCGCCCACATCGCGATCATGAAGGCGGTGGTGACGCAGGCAAGCGCCGCGATCCCCGTCGTGCCCCTCTACGTCTCCATCCTGTACGGGATCATGAAGGCGAAGGGAGACCACGAAGGCCCCATGGAACAGGCGCGGCGACTGTACGGCGAAAAGGTCTACGGCGGCCGTGGCATCCAGGCGGACGGGGGCGGGTTCATCCGCCTCGACGACCTCGAAATGAAGCCGGAGACGCAGGCCGAGGTGCTGCGCGTGTGGGAGTCGGTGTCGAGCGAGAACCTGCGCGCCGTCTCCGACTTCGACGGGTATCGCGCGGCCTTCCTGCAGCTCTTCGGGTTCGAGGTGCCGGGGGTCGACTACGGCGCCGACGTGGATCCGCTGGTGGGTATCCCGGCCCTGGTTGCGGGGTGAACCGGCGGAGCGGCGTGCCGGGGAGGTCGCCGTGAAGCCGGCCGCCGAGCAGCTGCGTGAACTCGCCGCCCGCGACCCGGTGCTGGGCGTTGCGATGCGACGGGTCCCCCCGTTTCCGGGATTTCCGGCCGGACCGTTGGCGCGGGGGTCGCACTTCCAGGCCATTGCGCGTTCGATCGCCTACCAGCAGCTGGCGGGAGCCGCGGCCCGCACCATCTACCGCCGTGTCTGCGCGCTGACGCCCGGGCCGGGGTTCCCGACGGTCGAGGAGTGCCTCTCGCTGCCGGACGAGGCCTTCCGCGGCGCCGGGTTCTCGGCCGGGAAGACCCGGGCGGTCAGGGATCTCGCCGCAAAGTGCGCCGGCGGCTCGGTGCGGCTCCGGAGCGTGTCTCG